>JACPZV010000449.1 GCA_016195295.1 Acidobacteriota bacterium | reverse complement strand
CTTTCAAGCCGGACACGGGGTACTGCTGATCGTGCGCCAGGTCCAGTCCGCTCTCGATCAAGATGCGACCGGCGCCCACCGGCTCCGGGTCCTCCGTCGCCAGCGGACGTTGCTGCGCCGCGGCTGAGCCGGCGAACAACGTGACGAGAGCGAGCAGGATCACGCATCGATGTCGCATGCGAAACCTCATAGCCTCAGAATCGTTTTCGGCTGTCCAACAAGAGAGTGACGGGACCATCGTTGACGAGCGAGACCTGCATCATGGCCTGAAACTCGCCGGCGGCCACGGTGACACCGCTCGCCTGCAGCTCGCGGACGACGTCTTCGTACAGAGGCTGCGCGAGCGCGGGCGGCGCCGCAGCGTTTAACGACGGCCGGCGGCCTTTCCGGCAATCCGCGGCGAGCGTGAATTGCGACACGATCAGAACCGCGCCACCAACGTCCTGCACCGAAAGATTGAAATGCCGCGAGGCGTCGGCGGGATCCTCGAACACGCGCAGGTCACGGACCTTGCTGGCGATGCTCCGCACGTCACTCGGGCCGTCGCCTTGCTCAATGCCGACGAAGACAAGCAGTCCGCGGTCGATCCGGCCGACGGTGCGATCTCCGACGGTGACTGAGGCGGTGGCCACGCGTTGAACGACGGCTCTCACGTCCGGGTCTGGCTCAAGCCGGACACGACCTGGGCCCGGCTGACGCCGGAGACTTCCGGCCCGCGCGCCGAGGCGCCGGCGGTCGCCCGGAGCTCAGCCGGCGGATTCAGACGTACGTCGAGGAGATGACGTGGCGCGACGTTGCCCAGCGCTTTGAGCATCGATTGCTTGACGCCCGGATGCTCGCGCTCGAGATCCATCAGCAGCCGCTTGGTCCGTTGCCGTTGCAGACTGAGATCGCCGCAGGCCGGACAGCAGCATCCAATGACGGGAAGATCGCACTCTTTCGTGTACGCGCGCGCCTCTTCTTCGCCGACATACACCAACGGGCGAATCACGACGTGCGCGCCATCGTCGGACACGAGCTTGGCCGGCATGGCTTTCAGTGCGCCCGCGAAGAACAGATTCAGGAGGAGGGTTTCGATGAAGTCGTCGGCGTGATGCCCGAGCGCGATCTTCGTCGCGCCCTCTTCTTTCGCAATTCGATACAAGACCCCGCGTCGCAGACGCGCGCACAGCGAACACGGCGTCGCTCCGTCGTCGAGGATGTCGTCGATCGTGGCGCCGATCTCGGTGCGCTCGATGCGATAGTCCCAGCCTCGTGCACTGCACGTGCGGGCGATGAGGTCGTGCTTGTATTCCTTATAGCCGGAGTCCACGTTGACCGCGACCAGCGTGAAGCGAATCGGCGCGCGTTGTCGCAAGACGTCGAGCAGCTGCAAAAGCGCCCAGCTGTCCTTGCCGCCCGACAGCCCCACCATCACGCGGTCGCTATCGTCCAGCATCGCGTGATCCACGATCGCCTGGGTCGCTTTCTTCGCCAGGCGGGCTTCGAGCTCGCTCCGATAGCTCATAGTCTTGATCTTAGACGATTACCAACCGCTGCACGGCCGCCTCCCACGTCATGGTCGCCGCGTGAGCGGCGGCGGACGCGCCCAGGCGCTCGGCAAGCGCTTGGTCGCCGGCCAATCGGGCCAGCGCAACGGCCAGGGCCGCCGGCGTGGCCTCGCACACGATACCGTTCTCGCCATCCCGCACGAGCTCGGCGGCCCCACCGCTGTCGACGCACGTGATCACCGGTTTCCACGATGCAAACGCCTCGACGGTCACAAAGCCGTAGTCCTCGTCGTAGGGCGTGAAACACACGGCTCGGCAGCGCGACAGATGATCGGCGATGGCCTCATCGTCGATCGTCCCGAGAAACTGGATGCGATGGGCGACGCCGAGATCCCGAGCGAGCGTTGCGAGTTCGGACCGGCTCGGCCCGTCGCCCGCGACGACGGCCGTAATAGCGCGCGCGGGTGGCTCCGCGAGGGCGCGGACGAGAAGATCGAGCCGCTTGAGCGGGATCAGCCGCGAGACCGCGAAGACGTAGTCTCCGTATCCCTCACAGCGATACGCGCGCGCGGGTGGCGGCGGATGCACGACGTCGGCGCGAAGGTCGAAGGCCGTGGCCAGCCGGCGCGCCACGGTGTGCGAAATCGCGGCCAGCTTCGTCACATGGTGCGCCAGGAGCCAGCGATCGACGCCGTGCAGAATCGCCCGGCGCGTCCCTTCTTTGATTTGATTCCGCCAGTAGATCGACGCCTTGAACTGGGGCCAGAGGTCGTAGTATTCGCGCATCGTATGATTCAGCCAGCACACGTGTCGCGGGTGCCGCACCGCGAAGCTCGGGTAGCGCAGGCTGATGACTTGATCGATCCGCCGCCCGTTGACTGTGGACACGTCCGTCATCCAATTCGCGCAGTAACTCCTGGTCAGCCGGCCGAACCCGTAGTCGGCGGTCACCACCAGATCCGCGTCATGACCGCAGGCACGCGCAGCGTCGACGAGGGTGCGCGCGAGGACCAGATGTCCGCCTTCCGCGCGCGGCGGACTGGACGTGACGACAGCTAGCGATGCCATCGATCAGCGCCGGCCGCGCCGCTCAACGACACGCTCATCGCCGAAAACCAGTCCACGATCACGAGCCGCTCGGTCAGCGGCACAGTTCGGACACGTACTCGCGCCATTGCGCTCCGGCGATCGTCTCGCTGTGCACGGTGCGAGTGATTTTCGCACGAAACCATAGTACAGTGGCACGTTCGTTCGCTTCAATGTCCTCGGATCCTTTCCACGCTGCTTCCGCGCGCCGCTACCTGCTGCTCGCCCTCAAGCTCGCGGTCAGTATCGTATTGCTCGTCGTGCTGTTTTCTCGTATCGATATCAGTCGTCTTTGGGCGACGGCGCGGCGCGCGTCGCTGACGTGGCTGGCGGCGGCGCTCGGGTTGTACACCGTCAACATGATCGCGACCACTTGGCGTTGGCACTTGCTGCTCGAGGCCAAACGGATCCACGTGCGCAAACCGTCGCTCCTCAGCTCGCTGCTCGTGGCCGCGTTCTTCAACAACTTTCTGCCGAGCAACATCGGCGGCGATGTGATCCGAATCAGCGACACGGCCAAGCCTGCGGGATCGAAAACGCTCGCGACGACCGTGGTGCTCGTCGATCGCGGCCTTGGCCTCATGGCGTTGGTGTTCGTGGCAGCGATCGGTGCGTCAGTGGCCGTCGCGACGCACCGCGGGGCGATGCCGATTTGGCCCGCGTGGCTGTGGGCCGGCTTCTTCGCCGGTGTGGCGGTGGCCGCGCCCGCCGTGTTCGCGCCGGATGGATTCAGACGACTGCTCCAGCCGCTCACGATCTTTCATCCCGAATGGGTCGGCGGCCGCATCGAGAAGCTCACGAGCGCTCTGGCGAGATTCCGCGCCCGCCCCGCCGCGCTGATCACCTGCTTTGCGGCCGCCATCTTCGTGCAAGCGACGATGGTGGTTTTCTATTTCGCCGTGACGTACGCGCTCCGGCTGGACGTCCCGCTCTGGGATCTCAGCGTCATCGTCCCCATCTCGTTCGTGGTGCAGATGCTGCCGATCTCGTTCGGCGGCTTCGGCGTGCGCGAGGCCACGTTTTCGATCTACTTCCTCGGCATCGGACAAACGCAGGAGGCCGCGATCGCGATGTCGCTGATCGCACAGGCGCTCATCATGCTGTTTTCGCTCAGTGGCGCCGCCGTCTACGTCGCCCGAGGGCATCAGGCGAACCGCAGCGATCACGCGGCTTGACGGCGGGCTCTCCGCCACACGACGTACGCGACGAAACCCGCCGCCAGCACGCCGACGACGATGAGCGAGGCCGCCACGCCGTGGTCGTGCAGGTACGTCATCGCGCGATCGCCGTATTGGACGGCCAGGACGCCCAGGACCAGGTACCGGGCGCCGCGTCCGATCGCGATCGCGGTGAGGAACCGCGCGCCGCCGATGCCCGCCGCCCCGGCCAGCAGCACGAACACTTTGAACGGCGCCGGCGGCGGCAGAATCGACGGAACGAGGACCGCCAGCACGCCGTACCGCCGGAAGGCGCCCATCGCGCGATCGACGCTCGCGGTGTCGAATCGCCTCCGCACGATCGCCTCCCCGCCCTTGCGCCCGAGGAAATACATCACGAGGCAGCCGGTCATCGAGCCGACCGTGGCGCTGATCACGTACCACGCCAGCCACGCCTTGCGCCGCGTCACCATGTACACGATCAGCAGGTCGGAGATCTCCGGCAGCGAGAGGAACGAGGAATCCAAAAACGAGACGAGGAAGAGTCCGGGCGCGCCCAGCGCGATCGCGAGCGCGCGAATCCAGTCGGCGAATCTCCCCATAGAATAAACAGGTGATTATACCGTTCACGCGACGCGGGCTTCCCGGTCTCGTCGCGATCGTCGCGGCGATCGGCGGCGCCCTCGCCGCGTGGCACTACGCGCGCCTCGGCCTGACGCTCAGCCACTACGACGCGCGCGGGCGCCGGCACTTCCTCGACGGGTACGCGCGCGTGTGTGAAGGCGCCGGGTTGGCGCTGTACAGAAGGGCTGAGGGCTGAGGGCAAAGGGCTCAGAATCTGAAACGCACCGTGAACAGATAGTTGAAACCGCCGAGATCGATCTTGGTGCCCGCGAAGCCCTGGTCGCTCGGCAACGTGCCTTCGGCGGATTGATAGCGGATCTCGCCGCCGACGCCCCACGATCCCACGGGCAGCTGGACGCCGCCGAGAATCACGGGGCCCGTGGCGCTCCCCGACCCCACGTAGTTTCCGCTGAAGATCGTTTTGTCCGTGGCGAGGAATTGTCCGGTCTCGCTGTAGCGCCAATTCATCACACCGACACCGGCGCCCAAGTACGGCTCGATCCCGTTGTGATGCCCGAGCGGCAGGAAACGCACGGTGGCCGTAAACGGAACGATGCGCAGCTTGAGATCCTGCGTAATCTCGGAGCCATTCGAGTTGACGAAGTCGGTGTACACGGTGGGCACCGTTCGGGAGTAAACCCCGATGCCGAGACCGCCTTCGAACTTATCGCCGAGGCCCACGAGGTATTCACCCTCGATCGTGGCCGCGTTGAAGTCCTTGATGTTGAACGCGAGGAAGTCGAGGTTGTTGACGAGAACGTCGTTGCTTTGGCCTTTCGTGGTGTCGCCCCGCGCGTCCGCGCTGCGCGGCGCGAACCCTCCAACGTTGATGCTGACCCATTGCTGGGCGGAGGCGACTGAGGGGACGACGATCCCGGCCGCAACGAAAAATGGTAGCAGTCGGCGCATGGCTCGCTCCTCCCGGTGACGTGTGTAGCAGAAGCGGTGCCAGAAGTGTGGGCGAAAACCGCCTGAAATCTTCTGTCGCTCGTGGCGGTGTCTCTCAGGGGTGTCAATCCGTCCGAATCAGGGTGCAGTGTTGATACGCTGAATCACGTCGAGCATCGCCGCGTGGATCCGCCCGTTGGACGCCAGGACGTCGCCACCACGCGACGTGAACGGCGCACCGGTGAGGCTCGTCACGCGACCGCCCGCCTCCGCGACGATGAGCGCGCCGCCGGCGATGTCCCAGGGCTTGAGGTCGCTCTCCCAGAACCCATCCATGCGCCCGGCCGCCACCCAGCACAAATCGATCGCCGCGGACCCAAGCCGGCGCACCGCCCGGGCCCGACCAATGAACGCGGCGAAGAGACCGACGACTTCGTCGACGCGCTCATGCACGTCGTAGGGAAACCCAGTCACGAGCAACGCGTCGACGAGTTGATCCGCGGCGGACACGCGCAGCGGTACGCCGTTGAGAAATGCCCCACCGCCTCGCTCGGCCGTGAAGAGTTCCCGGCGATTTGGATCGTAGACGGCGGCCACTTCAGCGACGCCGTCGACCTCGAGCGCCAGCGACGCGCAGAATATCGGCACGCCATGGGCGAAGTTCGTCGTCCCGTCGATCGGATCGAACACCCAGCACGGACCGGCGGGCACGCGCATCGCGCCGCCTAGCTCCTCGGCCAGGACGTGATGATCGGGGAATCGCGCGGCGATCAGGTCGCGGAACATGCGCTCCACGGCCAGATCGACCTCGGTGACCAGGTCGATAGTGCCTTTCTTATCGACGTGAAGCGTTCGGCCGAAACTCGCCATCTGCATGTCGCCCGCGCGGACGACCGCTTCGATGGCTGTCGTGAGGAAGGACGGAGGCGGCGGCACTCGGAAGTCAGCAACCCTCGCCTGAAGGCGAGGGCTTCTGGGTCGACTGAAGTCGACTGAAGAGGCGCGCCGAGTCGCTCCATGCAGGCTTACTCCTCGCTAACTTGGAAGCGGTCGTCGTTCTG
>JACPZV010000427.1 GCA_016195295.1 Acidobacteriota bacterium | reverse complement strand
GCCCCGCACGGGACCCTGAATCTGCCGGGCGGCGACAACGTCTATTCGGACACGCCGTCGCAGACGAAGATTCTCGGTGCAGCCAAGCTGACGGGGCGCGTCGGCGACTATTCGATCGGCGTGATGCAGGCCGTGAGCGAGCAGGCGGAGGCGCGCGTGCAGAACGGCCCGGTGTCTTCCACGCAACCGGTCGAGCCGCTGACCAGCTTTTCGGTCGGCCGCGTGCGCCGCGAGTTCAAGAACCAGTCCGCCGTCGGCTTCATGCTGACTGAGACCAAGCGGCAAGCGGGTGAGAGCGCGCTTGACATGCTCCCGTCAAGCGCGACCGCCGCAGGCGCGGACTGGGATCTGCGGTTCAAGACGCGCTACGCGCTGACCGGCTTTTGGGCCGCCAGCATGGTGCGCGGCGATGCCGCATCGATCGCGGCGCTCCAGGAGAACAGCCGTCACTATTTCCAGCGGCCCGATTTGAAGAGCATCGCGCTCGACGTGACGCGGACGTCGCTCTCGGGCGACGCCGGACAGATTGGCATCAGCAAGATCGGCGGCGAACACGTCCGCTTCAACTCGAACGTATCGTTCAAATCGTTGGGCTTCGACATCAACGACGTCGGGTTCCTGCGGCGCGCCGACACGCGCAACATCGGCAACTGGATTCAGTTCCGCAATGATCACCCGAACCGTTGGTTCCGCAGCCGTAATATCAACTTCAACGAGTACGCCGGCTGGAACTCGGACGGCGACCGGCTGTACAGCGGCGCCAACATCAACTCGCACGCGACGTTCACGAACAACTGGTCCATCGGCGGCGGGTACAACCTCAACTGGCTCAACTTCGACGATCGCGCGACGCGCGGCGGCCCTGGCGTGTACATGGAAGGTGGCAGGGGTGTTTGGTACTACATCAACTCCGACAACCGCCGTGCCGTGGCGCTGGATTACTTCGGCAGCTGGTTCGTCGACAGTCAGGGGTCGACGTCGCGCGACTTCAATCCCGGGCTCACTATTCGTCCGGTCCCGGCGATCATGCTGACGACGGGTCTGCGTTTCGGCACGAACGTCACCGACACGCAGTGGGTGGGGCAGGTCACGGATTCGGCGAACCACTATGTGTTCGGCCATCTCGAGCAGACCACCGTCGCGCTGACCGAGCGGTTCAACTACACGCTGACGCCGAATCTCTCGATTCAGCTGTACGCGCAGCCGTTCGTCTCGGCCGGCGACTACAGCGCGTTCAAGCAGATCGCCAACGCGCGCAGCACCGACTTCAACACGCGCTTCGCGCCCTACGCCTACGACACCGTCGCCAACGGCGATCCGAACTTCAACGTGAAGTCGTTCCGGACGACGAACGTCCTCAGGTGGGAATACAAACCCGGGTCGACGCTGTTCGTCGTGTGGCAGCAGGCGCGCGAGAACGACGCCGTGCCCGGCGGCTTCAGCGTCGGCCGAGACCTCCACGACATCTTCGGCGTGGCGCCGAAGAACGTGTTTCTGGTGAAGTTCGCGTATTGGTTGAACTATTAAGGGGGGCTGGGGGCTGGGGGCTGGAGGCTGGGGATTTCCGAGGGCCGTTCCGCCAGGTTCGTCAATCGACAAGCACACTGATAATGGGGTTTGTCAGTTGAGATCCATGGCGCTGCAAGTGACCGCTCATCTCGTTACAGTTACGTTGAAGACTAACGCTGAGAGCGTTCAGTTCGGAATCGGCGACAACAACCCACATCGCGAACTGCAACCCCCATCGCCAACTTACTCGAATGAAGTGCCTATTCGCCCGGTGCAGCAGACGTCGGAGTTCTTGATACCCGCCGCCCACTGGCTGATTCGTGCCATCTAAGTCGCCGTCGGCCACCGGAAACGCGCGGCCCCAAGTCCAAAAGAGAATCAGCATAGGTGATTCGTTCCCTAATGCGATGACCTGCTCGACAATACGCTGATACCGACTCCGTTCAAGCTGATCCGCCGGCTGACGCCACATCGCGAAGGGGTCGAGAAGAATGAGGTCTTGCGCGTCCCATGTAGAAACGTTGCGTTCAACATGCAATTCGCCGTCGAATTCGTTACCGTCCTCGGATTGGGGCAGGATTTCGGATATCTAGCCGGGGAAACTGCGGTCCTTTGTCTGCAAATAATGCGCGGAGAATAGCCCGAGTGCCAATCGCACGTTCGTAGAGTTCGAGCAAGTGCCTGCCCGTCTTAGTATCGCCAAGTTGCCAAGCATTCAAGATCGCGGATCCGCTGTACCACTGGAAACGAGCAAGATCTGAAGGCCACAATGACAGCGCCACCTGTGACGCTCGCTGTGCGTCATGCAGCAACACACCGACGTCAGCTTGTATCGGACTGTAGAGACACTCGAGCAAACGTCTTCGGTCGTCGGTGGGTATTCGGTACATGCCACGTCCAGCGTGACATTCACGAACGCGAAGTTGATCTGACCAGGGAGCACGCGCAAGTAAGTATTTCAACACCGTCAAGTAAACAGTGTGCTTGCAGAGATCGCCTCCGTTGCCAGCATTCTTGTTCTCGGCATTCTCCGGATCGTTCAGCTGCTGCCACGACATCGTTCGGCCGCTAGTCTCGAGTCTCTTCTCGCGGCTCCAGCCCCAGTCCCCAGCCTCCAGCCTCTACTGCTTGTAGACGACTCCGTTTTTCATAACAAACCTTACTCTTCGCAACGCGCCGATGTCCTTCGTCGGATCGCCGTCGAACGCCACGAGATCCGCGAACAATCCCTGCTTCACCTGACCGATCTGATTTTCCATGTGCAGGACGCGCGCGGCGACGGACGTCGCGCTCTTGAGCGCGGCTGTCGGCTGCATCCCGTACGCCACCATCGCGTCGAGCTCGCGCGCGTTGTCGCCGTGCGGGAACGTGCCGACGTCGCTGCCGTTGACGATCGTGACGCCCGCGTCGAGCGCGGCCTTGAAACTCGCGCGCTTGCGCATCGCGGCGGGCGAGTTGGGATTGGCCGGCGGCCACGGACCCGCGCCGGCCGTGATGGTCGGGCAGAGCGCCACGTGGTGTTCGACCATCAGCTTGAAAACCTCGGGCGTGCCTTCGCCACCGTGCTCGATCGTTTCCACGCCCGCGAGCGTCGCGCGCCGCATGCCCTCCGCGGTGTTCGAGTGCGCCGCCACCGGGACGCCCGCGCTCTTCGCCGTCTCGACGGCAAGTTTCAGTTCCTCGAGGGAGAAGGTCGCACGTGACCCGGGCATCGGCCCCCACCGGTAGTCCGCGTACATCTTGATCCAGTCGGCGCCCTTGCCGATCTGATCGCGCACGACGCGCGTGAGGCTGTCGACGCCGTCCGCCTCCTCGGCGCCCTGCGGAACGTTCCATTCGACGACGAACTTGGGCTGATAGCTTCCGGTGGCGACGATCGCTTTCGTCGACGCCAGAATGCGCGGGCCCGGAATGATGCCCTGGCTCACCGCCTGCTTCAGCTCGACGTCCGCATACTGCGCGCCTTCGGTGCCGAGATCGCGCACGGTCGTGAAGCCGGCCATCAACGTCGCCCGCAGATGATTCGTCGCTCGCGCGACGCGCAGTGCGAGCCCTTCGTGCGACACCTGATCGGTCCACGACGTTTCGCTGTACGCGTGCAGCAGGAGGTGCGAGTGGCCCTCGACGAGACCCGGCGTCAGCGTCGTGCCCGGCAAATCGATCACTTTCGCGCCCGCCGCGGCGCCGCTCGCGACATTTTCCACAGGGCCGACCGCGTCGATGCGATCGCCTCGCACGCGCACGGCCCAGCCGTCGTGCACGACGTCGCCGTCGAACACGCGCGCGGGTTTCAACAGGGTGACTGACGGCGCTGTAGGAGCCTGCGCGCCGATCAGGGCAGGAAGGGTGATCGCAACAAGCGTGGGTAGCAGCCTCGTCTTCATGCCGCGCATTATAGTGATGATGCCTAGCACCATGTTCTTATCCGCGAAAGACCAGGCCATGCTCGACGGCGCTCACGGTCCGGCCGCCGCGCTCGCGATGTCCATACTGGTGCGCATGGCGGACGTCTACGGCGCCTCCACGCTCATGGACATCACGCAGGCGCACGTCGACAGCACGATCTACCTCGGCGACGCGACGCTCGAATTCGCCGAGCGGCTCGCGTCGCTCGGCGCGCGCGTGGCCGTCCCGACCAGCCTGAACGTCAGCGGCGTCGACGAGTGCGGGTGGAAGGACTGGGCCGTCTCGCCCGAGTGGGCCGCGAAGGCCGCGCGGCAGATGCTCGCGTACGAAAAGATGGGCGCGGCGCCGACGTGGACGTGCGCGCCGTACCAGACGAAGATGCGGCCGTCGTTCGGCCAGCAGATTGCCTGGGGCGAGTCGAACGCGATCGCGTTCGCCAACTCCGTCATCGGCGCGCGCACCGAGCGGTATCCCGATCTCCTCGACATCTGCTGCGCGATCACGGGCCGCGTACCCGCGACCGGCCTGCACCTCACCGAGAACCGCGCCGGCCAGTGGCTGCTGCGCCTCATCGATGTGCCCGCCGCGCTGCAACAGGACGATCAGTTCTTCGCAGTCCTCGGCCATCTGGCGGGCAAGCTCGCCGCAGATCGGATTCCCGTCATCGACGGCATCGTCGTGAAGCCAGCCGAGGATCAGCTGAAAGCGTTCTCGGCGGCGGTCGCCTCGTCTGGCTGTGTTGCGCTCTTCCACATGGTCGGCGTCACGCCGGAGGCGCCAACGATCGAGGATGCGTTCCACGGTCGATCACCAGAGCGCACGATCTCGATTACCACGGCGGACCTTCGCGCCGCGAGAAAAGAGCTGACAACGGCCGACGGCCGCGAGCTGGACATGGTGATTCTGGGCAGCCCCCATTTTTCGGTCGCCGAGTTCGCCGCGCTCGCGCCGCTCGTCTGGGGCAAGCGCGTGCATCCGCGCGTGAAGTTCCTCGTCACGTCGAGCCGGCTGATGAAGGAGGAAGCGGAGAAGGCCGGCGTGCTCGCGCCGATCGTGGAGTTCGGGGCGCAGATCACGCTGGACACGTGCATCCTCGCGTCGCCGATGCTGCCGCCCGAGATCAAGACGCTGATGACCAACTCGGCGAAGTACGCCTACTACGCGCCGAGCCTGCTGAACACGCGCGTGACGTTCGGGAGCCTCGCCGACTGCGTGCGCTCGGCGATCGAGGGTCGCGTGGTGCGAGAGGAGTCGGTGTGGCAGACGGCGTGATCGCCGGTCGCGCGATCGTGGCAGGTGATGCCGAAGGCGAGGCGCTGGTCACGCACGACGCGCTGTCGTTCTGGGGCGGCTACGATTTCCGGACCGGCGAGATCATCGATCGCCATCATCCGCTCGCCGGCGTGAACGCCGCGGGCCGGATTCTCGCCGTGCCGTTCAATAAAGGATCGTCGACGACGACGGCCGTGCTGCTGGAGGCGGTGCGAGCGGGGACGGCGCCGGCCGCCATCCTGACAACCGGTGCTGATTCGTTCTTCGCCCTTGCGTCGATCGTCGCGGACCTGATGTACGGCCGATCGTTTCCCGTGGTCGCGCTCGAAGCCGAGGACTTCGCATCGCTCCGATCGGGCGACCGCCTGTCCGTCACACGCTCTGGCGAGATCCGAAGAGCGTGAACCACGGAGGACACGAAGGACACGGAGGGAATAGGCCACGGGAGACGCAGAAACACAGAGTTAAGAAACTCCGCAGACCGTGTTCGACGCCGCGTCGAACCCCTCGGTGTCTCCGTGTCTCTGTGGCTTATTCCTCTTCGTTCCTCTTCGTGGCTTCGTGT
>JACPZV010000430.1 GCA_016195295.1 Acidobacteriota bacterium | reverse complement strand
CTGGTCCTCGGGTTCGCGGTAGCCGCGTTCGCCGGGCAGGGCGACGTGCAGAAGGACAAGCGAGACGTCGCCAAGGACAAGAAGGAAATCCGCCAGGACAGGGCCGATCTCTCCAGAAACCACGCCGACGTGAAGAAAGACAAGGCGGACCTCAGGGAGGACAAGAAGGAAGCTGATAAGGCGGACGCCGCGAAGGACCGCACCGACCTGAAGCAAGACAAGAAGGACGTGAAACAGGACCGCGCGGACTTGAAGCGCGACAGGCCGACCGCAAGCGCGACCAGCAGGATCTGAAGAGGGATCGCGCCGCGAAGCCGAAGCGCCGCAAGTAAGCACCGAACCAACGGGCGGGGAGCTCGCGATCGGCTTCAACTCCCCACCCAACGGCGTCCTCTCGAGATCGTTGAACAGGGCGTTCCGGCAAGAGCGGCAGAGTGCTGCAACGGTCAAGTCCGATGAAAAGACGTACGTTGTTGTGCGGGTTGTTCGTCATCTCAGCGTTGCCGCTCAATGCTGTCGAGCGGCTGACGATGCGTGTGTCGCCAGCGGTGGCATTCGCACCCGCGACCGTGAGGGTGCGGGCCACGGTCGAAGCCGATCCCGAGAATCGCGGGATCGAGATCATCGCTGAGTCGCCTGACTTCTATCGAAGCAGCGAGATCCCGCTCGACGGTGAGCATGCGCCGCGCACGACCATCGTTGAGTTCCGAAGCCTGCCAGGCGGCACGTATGAGGTCACCGCCGTTCTCATCGGCGTGAGTGACCGTCGCACCAAAGTGAGCCAGTACGTGAACGTTGTGGCCGCGGGAGCGGCGGAATAATCGGCCGTTTCAACGCGCATCGTTCGGAGGCAGCCACAGCCCCAGTGCCGCGACGGCGAAATGCCGCTCATTGTCTCATTGCGGCCATTGATCACAATGACCGCCAGGCCATTTGAGACTGCATGTAAGGAATCGGCGAGTTGGTTTGCTGCATCACCGAGCTGATGGCCCGGCGCGAACGGTTTCAGCGACACGGTGATTCATCGACGTCGGTCGGTGCGACTGGCCGCTGCGACGGTGCGGTTTGCGGTGAACAATCAGGTCGGGCATGATTGTCCGATGCAGATCTCAGCTCCTGTGTGGATCATCATCGCCTTGGGGATCATCGCACTGATCAGCGTTTTGGCCGTGTTCGCGAAGTGGCCCGACGTGGACGACTCTGACCTCGGCTCGGTCAGCAATCAATGGGTAGCTGAGCACCGAGGCGGGCAGTCGCACGAGTCCGCTCACTGAACCGACGCCGCCGCGCCAGCGGAGGGCTGGCCGAACGAACCAAGATGCGGGTTTGATTCATGCTGCTCGCCTTGGCCGACCCGCATCCCTGCGTTGCCTTGTTGCCATGGCCACTTGCGAGGACGAAAACCGCTGCCGCCGGCCTATCCACGGGAGCTGCGGACGCTGGGCGACCATTTCCGGAAGCGGCGACTTGATCTCGGGCTTCTGCAGCGACGGGTAGCCGAGCAGCTTGGCGTGGACACGTCCACGGTTACGAACTGGGAACTGGGTCACACGACTCCAGCCCTTTGCTGGATGCCGAAGGCCATCCAGTTTCTCGGATACGATCCGCAGCCGCAGCCTGAAACCCTGGGCCAGGCGCTGAAGCGGCACCGTCAGGTTCGCGGGATGTCTCAGCGCGAGCTGGCCAGCCGTCTGGGCGTTGATCAAGGAACGTTGGGTCGGTGGGAGCGGGGCATTCGCGTGCCGAAAGGACGGTTTGCCTCGAAGATCGAATCCTTATGAGATCGGCCGCACGCTCCCGGCTCTGGGACCTTTCGGCCCCTGTTGTTCCTCAAAGGCGACGTGGTCACCTACCTTGAGGCGAGCGAAATCGAGACCGCCGCCCACCTCTTGCCGATGAAAGAAATAGTCGGTGCCGTTGTCGCCCTTGATGAAGCCGAACCCGCGATCCGCCACGACGCGCGTAATGGTACCGGTCATCGGTCGCTCCTGCGGGGTACTGGGCCAGCCGTTGCGATCGTCATCCCGTTCTTCGAATCGACATCGCACCGATCATGATCATCCAAGCGACCGCGGGCCGCCAAGTCTTCCATGCGCGAACGCGGCTCGTGATGACCTCTCAATCGTCGATCGCTCGCCAGCGCGCTGTGCGACGTGACAGAATAGTTCCCGTGTCTCGACTCGCCGCCTTCGCCGCCGTCCTGCTGGTCATGACGTCGGCACGTGCCCGTGCCGACGGGTTCCTGACTCCATTCATCGGCTACAATTTCGGCGGCGACTCATCCAACTGTGCCGGCCTGACCGACTGCAGTCCGAGGCGCACGAGCTACGGCGTATCGGTCGGCGCAATGGGCACCAGTGTTGGGTTCGAAGAAGATCTCGGCTATACCAAGGATTTCTTCGGAGCGGCGCCTGGGGCAGAGAACTCGGTGTTCTCGGCCATGTCCAACCTGCTCTCGCTGGGGGCGCCAGGTCGCATCCGGTCGTACATCGTCAGCGGCGTCGGCCTCGTTCGACTGCGCGTGTCGCTCAATCAAACCAGTGTCGACAGCAATGTCATCGGGTACGACTTGGGCGGCGGCGTGAACGGCTTCTTCACGAAACGCGTGGGGATCCGTGGCGACGTCCGGCACTTCCACACGTTCCAAGACGTCAATGCGCCGCTCGTCAGCGGGAAGGTCGGTTTCTGGCGCGCCAGCCTCGGCCTCGCCCTGAAGTTCTAGAGGACCGGTTCCACAAGCCGCCACGCGTCCTTCACCTGGGCGCGCACCTTCTCGTCCTGAGACGCCCCGAGCGCGGCGGCCGCGAGCGCGTCGGTCTCGCCCGATCGGCCTCGGGCACGTAGCTGCCAAGTCGGATGACCTCGGATACCGCGTGCCTGCCACCACGCCGAGCCAGGTACAAGACGACGTTGATGGAATCGGCGATTTGTCGGCGAATGGACTGGTACGGCAGGACGTCCGCGACGCGTGTTTGTGAGGGCTGAGCGCTCCGCGGTACCGGCGAATTTCAGACATCCTGATCGACTTGGCGAGATCGCGGTCGTTTTGCCCTGGCGACATTCAGCGTTGCGACCGCAACGACGAGGGCCGTGCACGATCACCGTCCTGTTCAGGCCGAATTGGCGACGTTGAAATGCATCACACGCCAGTTGATCATGGGCGTTAGAGCCTCCGCGCGATCTCGAGCACAACTCTCACCAAGAGCGCCACGGGCAGTCCGAGTAGCAGAATCACCAGCGGGAAGAGGAGCGCCATGAGGACCAGCTCGACGAGACTCGCGAGAGCCTCGAAAACCTTCCCCCTCGTCAATCCGCGCCCGTGTGGTTAGGCCCCGCTGGTCAATACATCCCGCCCGCACCGGGCATCGGCGCCTGTTTCTTCTCCTCGGGAATCTCCGACACGAGCGCCTCGGTCGTGAGCAGGAGCGAGGCGATGGACGCCGAGTTCTGAAGCGCCGACCGCACCACCTTGGTCGGGTCGATGACGCCTGCGTGCACCAGGTTCTCGTACTTCTCGTTCAGAGCATTGAAGCCTTCCTCGGGTCCCATATCCTTGACCTTGGAGACGACGATCGAGCCCTCCTGGCCAGCGTTGTTGGCGATCCAGCGCAACGGCTCCTCTATGGCGCGGACGACGATGTTGACGCCGATCTGTTGATCGCCGTTGAGCTTGAGTCCTACGAGCCCCTTCAATGCGCGGAGCAGTGCGACGCCTCCGCCCGGGACGATGCCCTCTTCGACGGCCGCCTTCGTGGCGTGCATGGCGTCCTCAATGCGCGCCTTCTTCTCCTTCATCTCGGTCTCGGTGGCCGCACCTACTTTTATCACCGCCACGCCGCCAACGAGTTTCGCGAGCCGCTCCTGCAACTTCTCGCGATCGTAATCGGACGTCGTGTCGTCGATCTGCGTCCGGATCTGCTTGATGCGACCTTCGATCGCTTTCTTCGTGCCAGCGCCCTCGATGATCGTTGTGTTGTCCTTGTCGATCGTGACCTTCTTCGCCCTCCCGAGATCTTCGAGCGGCAGGTTCTCGAGCTTGAGGCCAAGGTCTTCGGTGATCGCCCGGCCGTTGGTGAGGATGGCGACGTCCTCGAGCATGGCCTTGCGCCGGTCACCGTAGCCTGGCGCTTTGACGGCGGCAGCCTTCAGG
>JACPZV010000429.1 GCA_016195295.1 Acidobacteriota bacterium | reverse complement strand
TCCACATGAGGGGGGCACATTACGGCGAGATCGCCAAGTCCACCGGCGGCTTCTTCTTCGTCTGGACACTCTGGGCGCTCGGCGGGCTCGGGGGCTTCACCTTCATCCTCTCGGCGCGCGGACTGTGGAGTCTGCGACGGGGCCAGCCGAGGTAGTCGACGCTCTTACCAAACGGGACACACATGGACACGGCGAACGGAAGCGCGAGCGGGAGTGCGGTCGTGAACGGCGGACTCGCGCGGACCTGGGGGCGGCGCCTGGTCACGTTGCTGGCGGCGGTGGTGACGTTGCTCGTCGTGGTGATCGTGGTGGGCGCGCTCTACCCTCCCGCGCGGCTGATCGCCGTGATCGGAAGCGTGTTCGTCTCGTTCTTCACGCTGCACGTCCTTCTGGCGGGGCTGGTGGGCGTCACACTGGCGCTGCTGGCTCGGCGGCTCGGCGGACATCGCGCGACGACGATTATTTTGTGGCTCGCAATTCTCGCGACCGTCGGCGCCACGGTTCCGCTCGTCGCGCTAGTGCGCCTCGCCCGTCACTACAGCGCACCGATTTCATGGGCGGCACACCTTCGGGCGGTCGCGCCTGGAGCGCGACCGACGCCGGATCAAACGCAGCGGTTCGCAACCGTGGACGGGAAGCGCCTCTACCTCGACATCTACCTCCCGGCGAGCCCAGCGAGCGGTTCCCCGTCTGGGACGGCGACGCTGGCCGTACCCGTGGTGATGATTCACGGCGGTGGCTACTCGCTCGGCGAACGCAGCGACGGAATCCGATGGGACCGCTGGTTTGCGGCGCGTGGTTACATCGTCTTTGACGTGGACTACCGCCTCGATCCGCCCGTCACCTGGAATCTCGCCGCGCCGGATGTGGCGTGCGCGATGGCCTGGGTGGCTTCGCACGCCAACGACTATCACCTTTCGCCGGATCGAATGTTGATTACGGGGCAATCGGCCGGCGCTGGACTGGCGATGCAGGTGGCGTACGGCTTGGGCGATGGCACAGTGACCTCGAGTTGCGGAGGCACGGTGCCGCAGCCGAAGGCCGTCTTCGCACTGTATCCTCCGGACGATTTCGCGATGGCCTGGAATCTCGATGCGGGCCTCGCCCCAATCAGTGCGCGAGTCTTCAACACCGGCTACCTCGGAGGATCGCCCGAGCAGTTTCCCGAGCGCTACCGCGTGACCTCTCCGGTGTTTCACGTGCGCCCGGGATTGCCGCCGACGTTGATCGCCGCGGGCGCGGTCGATCATCTGGTGCCGGTCGCCGGGCACGCTGAGATGGTCGTGGCGCTGCACGCCGCCGGAGTGCCGAATGCGTGGCTGAGCGTCCCGTACGGCGAGCACGGATACGATCTGGTATGGGGCAGCCTCGGCGGGCAGATCACGCGCAAGGTCGTCGCCGACTTTCTGGAAGAACATTTGCCCGCGAAATGACGAGACCTGCACGCTCGAGCCAGGTCGGATTAGAGAGTCCCCAGAAACACGAACGACCTGCGTGGTGGCCTCGGCCGAACCAAGTGGGATCATAGGGAATGCCGTGATTCGGACGGATCAGTAACGAAAAACGCCGCAGTGTTTAGCAAGGTTAGGCGACCTTGGTGAACCGCGTCATGACGCGCGCGTAGACGCTCTCGGGAATGCGCAGAGTCCGATAAACGCGGACACCTTTTCTCGGATAACAAATCACGATCACGCCAGGCTCGTTTAGAAAGAGTCGGCGCGCCATCTCCTCGCTGAGTTTCAGCCGCTCCGCGACCTCGGCGACGGTCAAACAGGTTTCGTTGATATCGACAGCGGCATTCATGTCGATTCACCTCAGCGACTTTGTCTCGCTCCCCTTGGTAGGCACGCGCTGTACCAGGGCCGCATGCCTGCCTGATCGCCGGACGTTTTGCCCCGGCAACGCGCAGAAGACCGCGACCTTTCGGGCGCGGCGTAACTTGGTGCTGTGAAATCATCCGATCCACCGGGATCGCGTTCCCTGATCAACTCTCTCAAAATGAGTCAGTTCTCTCAAAATGAGTGAGTCACAAAGCGCAGCTCCGGCACGCCGTCTCTGGAGCTGAGCAGAGACGCGGGACATCCCTCACCATGTCGAGCGTGCGAACAGACGGTTCCCGCTTGCCCGATGGACCCTTGCAAAATGCAGGAGGCCCGGCAAAATGCCTGCGTCAATATCGCGCCGAGCCGGTCCGATCAAGCCCGTCGAACTCGCGACAATCACCTCGTTCTCGTTCATTGAATGCCGGTCGGAAGGTGCAGAACATTCCGCTGATTTCTGTTTTGATTTTGCGCGCGCAGCGGCTCGCATTTCGAATCATGGCGGGCAGGAGCGACCCCCACCCCGGGGTCACCCTCGGGGTCGCCGAAGGCGCCGAAGAGGGGGGTCGCTCCTGCCCGCTCCGCGGTCCATCGCCGACGGCTGGCAGCGGGAAAGACGCGGCCAATCCGCCCCCGAATGTCGTTGAGGTTCAAACGTTTCAGTAGACAACTCGCCTCGGGCGATCTGTCT
>JACPZV010000428.1 GCA_016195295.1 Acidobacteriota bacterium | reverse complement strand
TCACGCCGAAGTCGAGCGCATTCTCCCCAAGGGAGCGCCTTAATCACTTCCGTCACGATGGCCGATCCTGCTCCTGCCCAGGCATCCGATCGCGATCTCGCGTCTGTCGCCGAAGCGCGCGCGCTCGCGCGTCGCGCGAAGCAGGCGTGGCTCGAGTTGGCGGAATTCAGCCAGGAGCGCATCGACGCCGTCGTCGACGCGATGGCGGCCGCGGTCACGCTGCAGGCCGAGGCGCTCGCGCGCCTCGCCGTCGAGGAAACTGGATACGGCGTCGTCGAAGACAAGGTTCAGAAGAACCTGTTCAGCGCGCAGAAGGTCTACAACTTCATCCGCCCGATGAAAACCGTCGGCGTCGTCGCGCGACACGAGGATACGCGCGTCGTCGAGATCGCGGAGCCGTTCGGCGTCGTCGCCGCCGTCGTGCCCTCGACCAATCCCACGTCGACGGCGATCTACAAGATCCTCATTTCGATCAAAGCCCGCTGTGCCGTCGTGTTGAGTCCGCACCCCGCCGCGGTGAAGTGCATTACGCGAGTCGCGGAAGTCATGGACGAAGCGGCGCGACGCGCCGGGGCGCCGGTCGGCGCCGTCAACTGCATGACGACGGTCACGCTCGAAGGGACGCAGGAGCTGATGAAGCATCGCGACGTCGCCGTCATCCTCGCGACAGGGGGGATGGGTCTGGTGCGCGCCGCTTACAGCGCGGGCAAGCCGGCGTACGGCGTGGGTCCGGGCAACGCGCCCGCGTTCATCGAGCGCACGGCCAACGTGAAGAAGGCCGTGCACGACGTCATCACGGGCAAGACCTTCGACAACGGCGTCCTGTGCTCGTCTGAGAATTCGGTGGTCGTAGACGAGCCGATCGCGGAAGACGTGAAGCGCGAGTTTCTGGCCCAGGGCGGCTACTTCATGAACGCCGCCGAGATGGACGCGCTGGCAAAAGTCCTGGTGACACCGCAACGCCTGCCGAATCCAGCCCTGGTCGGAAAGTCGGCGGTGTCTATAGGGCAGAAGTGTGGCATCGCGGTGCCGGCCGAGACGCGCGTGCTGCTCGCGCCGCTCGAGGGCGTGGGCCGCGACTATCCGCTGTCGATCGAGAAGCTCTGCCCCGTCCTCTCGTACTACGTCGTCAAGGATTGGCGCGACGGCTGTGAACGATGCAAACAGATCCTGCGCTACGGCGGCATGGGCCACACGATGTCCATCCACTCGCAGAACGAGCAGGTCATTCTTGAATTCGGGCTGCACAAGCCGGCGTACCGAATCGTTGTCAACACGCCGACGACGCACGGGTCGGTGGGGTTGTCGACGGGTCTCGATCCCGCGATGACGTTGGGGTGCGGCGGCTACGGCGGAAACATCACGTCCGACAACATCTCGCCACGTCACTTGCTCAACATCAAGCGGCTCGCCTACGAGGTTGCGCCCGTGGTGAGCCGCTGGGACCGTGGCGGTACGGCTCACGGATCTCTGGACAACGTACCGAGACTCGTCGCCGCTGCTCCAACGCGTATGGAATCTCCGACCGGCCTCAGCGCCAGCACGCTGTCCACGAGAATCGACGAGTTTTTGGGATCTCGCGGCTTCGCGGGCGGACGCGCCTCTGCGCCTGGCACTGAGACCCGTCCCCCTCTTGCCGTCGACCAGAAGCCGCTCGACTTCGTCTGTGAAGAGGACGTGCGCCTCGCGATTCAATCGGGACGGAAGCTCGTCGTCTCCGAGCGAGCGATCGTCACCCCTGCCGCACGCGATCTCGGCGCCGAGCACCGCGTCTTCACCGTGGCTCCGTGGCGGGGGTAGCGCGGCTACAAACTCGCGAACTAGGCCGTCCGCTTCCCTTCTTTCGGCGACGTCGTTCTCGATCGCAGCTGCTTGATGCCCTGCTCGATTCGCTCCGCGAGCTCGCGCTCGTGCTGGAGCGTGCGCAGCGTGTTGCGCGCTTCCTGCAGTGCGAACTCCAACTGCGAAACCGTTTCCGCGACCGAATCGACGACGGCTTTCTGTTCGCCCAACGTCTCGAGATTGATCCGGACGTCGTCGAGGACGTGGACGATCGCGTTGGCCTTGGTCTGCACTTCATCGACGAACTTGCGGCGGGCGTCGATGGCCGCCATGCGCTCGTCCGTCTCGGCGATGCGCGAAAGGAGCGCGTCGACCTGATGCTTGAGCGCGGCGACTTCCGACCGATGCTCGGTCACGTGCGCGAGGTCGGCTTTGCTGCGCGCGCTGATCTGGTGCACGTTCTCGACCTCGGCCTTGACCGCATGGATGAGCGGCTCGCGGCTCGCGATGGCTGCGATGCTCTTGTCCAGATCCGTGGCGAGCTGCTTGATCTCGGCCAAGCGTGATTCGACGGCCGCGAGCCTCTTCTCGCCAAACGCGACCTGCGACCGCCGTGATTCGAGCTGCTTGAACATGTTCTCGGCGCGCGCGAGCTGATCTTCCGACGCCTGAATCTGGCTGACCGTATCGCGCTGCCGGGCCTGGACGCGGTCCAGCTCGGCGAGCATCTCGTCCTTGACCTTGGCGGACCGTCCGAGCTCTTCCGCCAGTGACTGCATCTGGCGCGTGCGCTCGGCGACCTCGGTCGCCATCGTCTTGTTGGCCGCGATCAATTCGTGGTAGCGCTTTTCCTGCTCGATGACGGCCGCCTCCGTGAACTTCGTGCGGCCGAGGCGTTGTTCGGCCGCCGTGATCTCCGTGCGCAGCTTGTTGACCTCGGCGATCAGCGGGACCAGTCCCGTCTGCAACGCCCGGACGGCCTCGAGTTTGTGCTGGGCATCGACCATCTGCGCCGCGAGTCCGTCGCACGCCGCTTTGAGCGTTTCGAGCTCCGTTCGTCGCGCCAGCTGCTCTTCGAGCTTGCGATCGACGTCGGCGCTGAGCGTATTCAAGCCGTTCAGGCGGCCCTCCAGCGTTTCGACGAACGGCACGCGGGCGCTCACGCGGGAAATCTGCGCGTCGAGCTCGGCGACGGATTCGTGGAGGCGAGTGGCTTTCTGCGTCCCTTCCTCGACGAGTCTGAGCTTGCCGAGGATCGCGTCCATCTTCGCTTCGAGCTCGGGCGCCTGTGTCGACAGCGCCGTCATGCGCTCGCCGAAGGCCTCGAGGCCCAGACGATCCGCGCCGAGCTTGTCGGCGAGCTTCGCGAGCTCGGAGTGCGACTTGTAGAACTCCTGAATCTCGTTCCGCAGCACGTCGAGATCCTGGCGGCTCTGCTTCAGCGAGTCCATCTGCCAGGAGGTCTTCTTCGAGAGCTCGTCGACTTGCCCCAGCCGTTCGTTCAGCGTCTCGAGCGCCAGCTGCTTCTTCGTGAGGTCGTCGACCTGCGCGAAGAGCGCCTCGAAGCGCTTCGTGAGGCCGTCGACGTTCTGCGACAGCGCGATGAGGTGCTTCTCCTTCGCGCCAAGCGCCAGCATCCGCGACTCGGCATCGTCGACGCTCGATTGCAACGCGCGCAGGCGCTCGTCGAACGTCTCGAACTCCCTCTTGCGGCTCGCCAGCGCGTTCACCTCGGCGCGGACCACCTCGAGCATCAGGACCGAGTCTTTCTGGAATTTCGCGGTCTCCCGCTGCGTGTCTTGGCTCAGCTTGGCGGCGAGATCCATCCGGTGCGTCGTTTCCTCCGAGAGCTTCTCGATCCGACCGATCGTCTCCTCCGCTTTTGCCGCCTGCTTCATCCCTTCGTTGAGCTTGCCGATCTGGACGTCCATCGCCCAAACCATTTCGTTGACGCGGTTGGCCTGCACGACGGCGTGTTCCACGGCGCGCTGCTGGCTCTCGAGCGCCTTCGCCTTGTGGGACACGTGCTCGGCCAGCGCGTTCAACGCGGTCAGGCGCTCCTCCGTGCTCTGACTGAGCTCGTGGAGGCGCGTCAGCGGCCCGAGCTTGTTCTCCACTTCCTTGACGATCGCCATGGCGGCCGTCGTGTCTTCGCGCGCTTCGCGGGAAGTCTCCCGGATCTTCGCGTAGTCCTGTTTGAGCGTCGTCGAGATCGCGCGAACCTGGTCCAGCTCCGTCTTGAGCGCCGCGCCCTGACCGATCGACTGTTTCACTTCCGCATCCGCCTCGCGGAGCTGTCCGCGGAGCCCCTCGAGCGCCGACCGCTCCTTCTTGAGCGTGTCGAGAATCGCCTGCGTCTGCAGCGCTTGCGACGACAGGTGTTGCACGGCCTCACGGTGTTTCTGGAGCTCGCCGTCCGGGCCGAGCGCCTTCTGCGTGGTCTGCTCGGCCTGCCGGGCGGATTCCTTGAGCGCCAGAATGCGCTTGTCGATCTCTTCGAGCTCCTTGGTTCGGTCGTCGAGCGCGTTCAGGCGTTTGCCGATCTCGTCCATCCGCGCCGTGACGCTCGTCGCTCGGTCGGTCATCTGTTCGAGCAACTTGCTGAGCGGCGTGATCTTCGCGCTGCGCGTCGTGAGCGCGGTCAGCATGGCGCTGACGGCGCTGCGCTCTTCGTGCGCGGACGCGATGAGCATCTCGAGCTCATCAGTTTGCTTTTGAACGAGCTTGCCTTTGCCGCCGCCGGTCAGATTCCTGAGGGCATCCAACATGGGAAGGTCTCCAGGCCGTAAAGGATAGTGCAGCGTTGAATCCGAGTCGATGTCGAGTTTGGTCAGTCTTTGCCATCTGGGGCGCAATGTCACGTGGCAGATTCTGCCATGCGACCGTGGATCCTGAGCGCCAAGTCATTGAAAACGTTGGGCCGAGCTTGCTGATACGAATTTTGCAATCCGTTCAGGCGTGCTCGCCTGTCTCCGTACCGCTGCTGTCTTCGGCGTCGACGCGTGCCCCGTCCGCGTTGAGGTCGATGTCTCTTTCGGTTTGCCGTCGTTCACGATGGTCGGTCTGCCTGATGCCAGCGTGCGCGAGAGCCGCGACCGCGTGCGCAGTGCCATCCGCAACTCCGGATTCGAGTTTCCGCCGCATCGCATCACCGTCAATCTCGCGCCGGCCGATGTACGCAAGGCCGGCGCGTCGTTCGACTTGCCCATTGCGTTGGGGATCTTGGCGGCGTCAGGGGTCGTCGAGCGACGGCACGCGCCGGATCTCGTGCTGCTCGGCGAGCTGTCGCTCGATGGATCGATTCACGCCACGCGTGGGGTCCTGCCCATCGCCGCCGCGGCCCGG
>JACPZV010000454.1 GCA_016195295.1 Acidobacteriota bacterium | reverse complement strand
GTCGCGCGGCGCCTCGACGACCTGGCGCTCGCGCCAAATCGCGGTGACGAGCAGCGGACAGATCGCCAGCGCCGCGCTCGTCATCAGCAGCAAATTCGCGGTGCCGAGTCGCGCGGCGACGGCTTTGGTCATCAGGCCGCCGACGATCCACCCGGTGATCGCGCCGCTGCCGATGATCCCGTACAACCGCTTCGCCTCGCGCGTCGTCAGCACGGAGTTGGCGAGCGTCCACACCTGCGCCGGCAGCAGCACGCCGTACACGCTGGCCCACACGTACAGCATCGGCAGCATCCAGGCGGGCTCGCTCGATCGGCTGAGCGCCCAGAACGCCACGCTCGTCACCGAGAAGACGATGAGCGTGCCGACCATCAGCGTGCGCAATCCCGTGCGGCGGCCGAGGCGAAGGTACACCGCCATCACGGCGCCGACGCTCACAGACGAGGCGATGTCCGCGTACGGAAGCCGAGCGGCGCTGTAGTGCTCGAGGAACAGGGCGTCACGCGTGGACTTGGTCACCACGTAGCTCGTGACGACCAGGAAGAGGCACGTGAACAGCAGGAGGGCCCGCGTGGACTCGCCGCGTCGAATTTGAAGCAGCCGGCTGAGCATCACCTTCCGGCGACTGGTTGATCTTTCGGCGTCTCGGCCGGCGGCGCGACGAGGACGTCCCGGCGATCGGTGTAGATCGCGGTGAGCCCGCCGCGCTGGATCTCGAGCGCCGACGCGCGCCCCGTCGGCACGTACGCCGGCTGCATGCCCGTGTCGATCTGCACGACCTTCCCGCCGAAGCGCGAGAGAATCCGCCCGTCCGGCGTCACGGTGTGCCCGACGACGAGGGCCTTCGCGTGTTGCGCGGCGAGGATCTTGTCCACGTCCGGCGCGAACGTGTCGGGCTCGAGCGCCAGGCCGCGGTACCAGAGCGGGCCGTCCTCGCGCGCGACGAGGCTGGCGAGCGGGTTCGCGCGCGTCTTGTCGAGATCGCCGGCCAGGTCTTTGCGCACGGCGTCGTTGATCGCGTCGCACGACCACGCCGCGACCGACGGGCTGATGCCGCCGTGCAAAAACAGCACGCCGTCGATCTTGACGACCGCGTCCAGCGTGCGCAGCCACTTGCCGTACGCGCCGTCGCGACCGTACGCCTGTCGTAGCTCCGTGAACCCGAGCGGCGTCTTCATCAGGTCATTGCGCGCGTTGGGGTTGGCGCGCATGAGCTCCTGTTTGATGCGCTCGGAGTCCGGCGTGATGAACGCCTGGTACTCGCCGGGCGCGGTGTAGCGCAGATCGCCGAGCATGCGCATGGTTTCGTGATTGCCCACGAGCGGGTGCACGGCGCCGCCGGCGCGTGCCGCTTCGTCCTGCAGCCGCCGGAGCAGATCCTGCGCCTTGCGGGAATCCGGCCCGCGATCCAGGACGTCGCCGAGCTGCACCAGGTGGGCGCGGCCGCCGGTCCAGCGCTGTCGCGCATCGACGAGGCCGGTCGTGGTCAGGATTTCGACGAAGCGATCGTACGCGCCGTGGACGTCGCCGATCGCGACGACGCGCTCGACGTTCGTCAGATTGCAGGACGAGGCGGCCAGGATCGCGGGATCGATCCAGCGTGCGGACAGCGTTGCCAGCACGACGGCGACCGAAACCGCGCCGATGAGCCGGAGTCCTCGCGACACGATGGACGAGTGTATCAAAGGGCTGAGGGCTGAGGGCTGAGGGCTGAGGGCTGAGGGCTGAAGAAGGCAGAAGGAGGAAGGTAGAAGGCGGAAGTAAACGAGGAATCAACGGAAAGACAACAGCGCGTCGCGCGCGGCGCGGTTCGCTGGAATGGCGGCGGCGGCGACCGTAACGAGCGTCAAGACGGCGCTGACGGCGGCGAGCGTGAGCGGATCGAACGTCCGGACGCCGAAGAGCAGACCGCTCGCGAGCCGCAGCGCGAGCGGCGCGCAGACGGCGCCGATCGCCACGCCGATCGCCGCCAGCCTGACGGCCTGACCGACGATGAGCCACACGACGTCGGCGCGAGCCGCGCCGAGTGCCATCCGAATTCGGATCTCGTGCGCGCGAGCGGTCGCCAGATACGCCATCACGCCATAAACGCCGATGGCGGCAAGGACGAGCGCGAGCGCGGCGAATGCGCCGATCAGCCACGCAACCTCGCGCGGCCGCGCGAAGGGTTCCGCCATCACCTCGTCCAGCGTTTTCTCGTCGGACACCGGCGTCTCCGGATCCGCGCGGCGCACGGCGTCGCGGATCGCGGCGGCGGCCGTCGCCGCCGGTGCGCCCGCGGTTCGCGCGATCATCGTCAGCTGAACGGTCGGCGCCTGGGCGTACGGGAGATACAGCTGCGGCTGGTTCGCGCCGAGCGTGCCGTCCTCGCGTACGTGGCGCACGACGCCGACGATCGTCACCGCGCGATTATCAGCGCGCGGGATCCAGAACGCGCGGCTTGACGGAATCCCGGTGCGCACCTGCCGGCCGATGACGTCGGTCGTCTTCCAGAACGTCCGCGCAAAGCGCTCACTCACAATCGCGACGCCGCCATGCGAACCGTCGTCGGCGGCGGTGAAGTCGCGGCCGACGAGCATCGGAATCCAGACCGCGCGGAAGTAGTGCGGCGCGACGACGAAGTAGTGCGCGATCCAAGGCTGGCCTGGCGACGGCGGCGGGAAACCGTCGATGGTGACCGGGAAACTCGTTCCAATCGTCGAGACCGGCGCATAGTTGACCAGCGTCGCCGCATCTATCCCCGGCGACGCGCTCAGCCGCTCGGTGATCGCGCGCGCGGTGCGCACGAGGCGCTCGCGGTCGGCGTAGCGCGGATCGTTGAGCGAGATCTGCGCCGTCATCACGCCGCCCGTGTCGACGCCGCGCGGCAGGCGCAGAAGCGCCAGCGCGCTCCGGGCCAGCGCGAGCGCCGACGCCAGGAGCACGATCGACAGCGCGAGCTCGCCGACGATCAACGCATGACGCAGACGCCGGCGCGACACCCCTGACGTCACGCCGTGCGTCGAGTCCTTGAGCGCGTCGATCACCTCAGCGTCAGTCTCGCGGCGCGCGGAGAGAAGTCCGAAGACGAGGGTGACCGCCAGCGCAAGACCAGTGGTAAGCGCGACCACCCAGGAATCCACGCGAAACGCCTGGAGCCGGTTCACGTCCTGAAAGCTGACGACCGCGTTGAGCACCGCGACGATCCACGTCGCGAGCAGGATGCCCAGCACCGCGCCCGCCACCGCGAGGAGCAGCGCTTCGCTCGACAGATCGCGCGCGAGCCTCCAGCGGCTCGCGCCCAGCGCCTGACGGACCGCCAGCTCCTTGCGCCGGCCGGCGGCGACGGCGAGAAGCAGATTGGCGACGTTCGCGCACGCGATCAGCAGCACGAGCGCCGCCGCCCACTCGAGCACGATCAACGTCGTCCGCGCCTGCGCGGCGAAGCGGGTCGAGAGAAGCGAGACGTCGCCCGTCCAGGCGCGATCGGGAGTCGGCAGCGAGGCGTAGACGACGGCGAGCTGCGCGCGTGCAGCGTCGATCGACACGCCGCGCGCGAGCTTCGCGTACACGTTGATCGACTGCTCGCGATCGGTCGTGTCGAGCACGAACGGCCGGAACAGGTCGACTTCATGATTGAGCACGCGGAAGATCTTGAAGCTTGGCGGCAGAACGCCGACGACGGCGCACGGCGTCCCGTCGACGTCGATCGCACGGCCGACGATCGCCGGGTCGCCGCCGAATTGCCGATGCCAGAAGCCGTCGCTGAGCAGAACGACATCGTCGCGGTCCCTCTGTGCGTCGGCATCGGCGAACCCGCGGCCGATCGCCGGCTCGATGCCCAGCAAGGGAAAGAACTCGGGCGCGATCCGAAATGCCTCGACCGAGACCGCGCTTGTCGCGGTCGCCACGTTGAAACGCTCGCGACGCCACGCGGCCGTCAGCTCGAACGCGTCCACCCGATCGCGCCACGCCACGTAGTTGATGGGCGCGGTCGGCGCGAACGCGATGCCGCGGGATGGACTGGCTTCGGCCACCATCACCAGGCGATCCGCGTCACGGTACGGCTCAACACCGTGGCGATGAAGCCGTGGATCGTCGTCGCCACACCGACCTGTTGGCCGATGCGTACGACGGCGCCGCTCAGCCACGGGAGCTCGAGTCGGCGGCCACGCTCGAGATCCTCCGCCATCGACGCGCGCGCCTGCGGCGGCAACGCCGTGTACGCGCGCACGACGTCCTCGACGACGTCGCCGGGCACGGCGACGCCCTTGGCATGAGCCACGTCGCGCGCTTCGGCGACGGCAGCCTTCAACATCGCCAGCAGGTCGGGGTCGTTGACGATCGTTCCGATCGGGCTGCGCGTCACGGCCGTCATGCCGCTGAGGACTGACAACCGCGTGAACTTCGTCCAGATGTCGACGGTGATGTTCGCGCTCAGCGTCGACTGAAAGCTCGCCGGCTTGCACGCGTCGAGCAGCCGTTCGAGGCGCGGCGATCGCGAGCCATTGGTCTCGTTCTCGCCGAAAATCAAGTGATCCATCGCCGTGTGTTTGATCACGCCGGGCTCGGCGATCACCGCGGACACGTAGCACGTGCCGCCGGCGGTGTGCGCGGGCCCAATCGCGCGCGTCAGCACATCGACGCTGTCGACGCCGTTCTGGAGCGGAATGACGGCCGTGTTCGGACCGAGGAGCGGCGGCAGCGCCGCCAGCGCGCCCTCCGTGTCGTACAACTTCACGGCGAAAAGCACGATGTCGGCGGGACCGATGGCTCTTGGATCGTCGGTCGCGTCCACGCGCGCGAGGTGCAGATCGCCTTTTGGACTGAGGATCCGCAGTCCGCGCGCGCGCAGCGCGTCCAAGTGTGCGCCGCGCGCGAGAAACGTCACGTTGGCGCCCGCTTCCGCCAGCCGTCCGCCAAAATACCCGCCAACGCCGCCGCTGCCGACGATCGCGATGCGCATGAGATCGAAATCGTAGCATGTACAATTTGACCGCAAGCCGCGGATAGCGGTGCACCGGCGGGCGCGCGATACTCGCCACATGAACACTATGCCAGCCGCCCAGCCACGCGAGACGCTCAACGACACCGCGCGATGGCTCGCCGTCCTCGCGCGCGACCGCGACGCCGACGGGCTCTTCGTCTATGCCGTCCGATCGACCGGCATCTACTGCCGGCCGTCGTGCTCAAGCCGACGACCGCGACGCGATCGTGTCGCGTTCTTCGCGGCGCCAGACGCCGCGCGCGAAGCCGGGTTTCGTGCGTGCAAACGGTGTCGGCCCGATGTGGCCGTGGCCGCCGATCCCTGGGTGGACAAGATTCGCCGCGCGTGCGTGTATCTCGCCAACGTCGACGGTCATCCGTCGCTGGCGACGCTGGCGGCGCGGCTGGGCGGGAGTCCGTATCATCTGCAGCGGAATTTCAAGCGGCTCGTGGGCGTCTCGCCTCGCGAGTACGCCGAGGCGTGCCGGCTGCGGAGTGTGAAGCGCCGGCTCCGGCAGGGCGACAACGTGACCGGTGCGATGTTCGACGCGGGATACGGATCCAGCAGCCGGTTCTACGAGCGCGCGGCGCCGAAGCTCGGCATGACGCCGTCGGTATATCGACGCGGCGGCGCCGGCACGCGGATTCACTACACGATCGTCGATTCGCCCAACGCCGCGCTCGGCCGGTTGCTCGTGGCGGCGACGGCGCGCGGGGTGTGCGCGGTGGCGATGGGATCGTCCGATGCCGAATTGGCGCGCCGCCTCGAACGCGAATATCCGGCCGCCAGCATGACCAAAGACGAGGGCGCGCTGTCGCGCTGGACGAACGTGATCCTGAAACATTTGGCCGGCAAGCAGCCGCGGATCGACCTGCCGCTCGACGTCCAGGCGACCGCGTTTCAATGGCAGGTGTGGCAGTCGCTTGCGGCGATTCCATACGGCGAGACGCGGACGTACGCCGAGGTCGCCGCGACGCTCGGCCGGCCGCGCGCGGTCCGTGCGGTCGCGAGGGCAATCGCGACCAATCCCGTCGCGCTCGCGATTCCGTGTCATCGAGTTGTCCCCGCCGCCGGCGGCACGGGCGGCTACCGCTGGGGCGCGGATCGCAAGTCGTCCCTCCTCAGACAAGAGCGACAGACGAAGAGGACATAGCCACGGAGCACACCGAGACACAGAGGTGTTCGACGCGGCGCCGCTGCGCGGCGTGATTGGCCGTCAAGCAGACACTCAAACGACCGTCTTTCCGGCGTCTCGCGGTCGCTTGAGTGTCTGCTTGCGGCCAGTCAACGCGGCCTGCTTAGCAGGCCGCCCGCGTCGAACACATTCGAAGGAGTCCTCTTCTATCTCTGTGTCTCCGTGTCTCCGTGGCTTGTTCATTTTCTTTCTTTTCTTCTTCGTGTTTTCGTGGCCCCGCAAGCGCCTCGAGTCAGCGTGTGGCTCTCCCCTGAGGATAGAATCTATGCCCGCATGCCGACTCGCCACGGGCGCTCACCCTGGATCGATCAGTTCCCAACCTCACGCGTGCCGGCCTATTCCCGTCAGCGCGGAAGGCTGACGACCGACGTCGTCATCGTCGGCGGCGGGCTCACTGGATGCGCGACGGCATACGCGTTCGCGGCGGCCGGCGTCCGCGTCGCGCTGGTCGAGGCGGCGCGGGTCGGCCAGGGCAACACGGCGCTCTCGGCAGGCTGGATCGCGGACGACCCCGGCGTCGCGTTCGCCGAGCTCGAAGCCGCGAACGGTCTGCGCGCCACCCGGCATGCCTGGCAGTCGTGGCGCCGCGCGGCGCTGGATTTCGTCGCGCTCCTCCGGCGTCTGGACGTGAAGTGCCATCTCGAAACGCGCCCCATTGTCACGCTCGCCCGGACGCCTGAACAGGCGACGCAGATGGCCCGCGATCGGAAGGCCCGGCGAAACGCGGGACTCGACGCCGTGTCGCTCAACGCGCGCGCGATCGGGAACGAGGTCGCCGTTGATGCGATCGCCGGTCTGCGGAGTCGGGACGGCGCGACGATCGATCCGTATCGCGCGTGCCTTGGCCTGGCGGCGGCGGCCGTCGATCGCGGCGCTGTGCTCTTCGAGCGCACGACCGCGCGTCGCATTCGTTTCGGCCGCAAGGCCGTCGACGTCTTCACCGGCGGTGGCGCGATTCGCGCCGGTCGCGTCGTCATCGCGACAGGCATGCCGACGCCGTTGTTCAAAGCGCTGCAGCGCCACTTCTGGTTCCGCACGAGCTATCTCGTCCTGAGCGAGCGCGTGCCGGCGAAGACGCGCCAGCTGCTCGGACGCCGCGCCGCCGTTGTCCGCGACATGGCCGCGCCGCCGCATGTTGTCCACTGGGTCCGCTGGGCCGGCGACGAACGGTTGCTCGTGAGCGGCGCCGACAGCGAGGAAGCGCCGCCGCGGCGTCGCGACAAGATCATCGTGCAGCGCACCGGGCAACTGATGTACGAGTTGTCGACCCTGTATCCGGATGTCTCCGGCCTGCAGGCGGCGTACGGATGGGCGGCCGACTACGCGCGCACGGCCGACGGCTTGCCGTACATCGGCCCGCATCGCAACTACCCGCGACATCTCTTCGCGTTCGGCGACTCCAGTCACAGCGTCACGGGCGCGTACCTCGCAAGCAGAATCCTGCTCCGGCATTACTCCGAGGAATTGGATTCGGCCGACGAACCGTTCGGATTCGCACGAACTCTCTGAAACCGCGACGTGTCGTGACGCGTCGTAATCGCGGTGTAAACTGCGGTGTATACTCGCCGCTGTTCGCGCTATCAAACCAAAGGAGTTATCCGATCATGCTCCGCGCTTTTCTGTCCGCCTTGCTCGCACTGACCTTGGCGGCGCCGGCCTACGCGCAGTCGCAGGCCGCCAACGGTGCCATCGAAGGCACCGTCTCCGATAGCTCGGGCGGCGTTTTGCCCGGCGTGACGGTCACCGTGACCAACGTCGAGACCGGCATCGCGCGCACGATCGTGACGAACGACAAGGGCCTGTATCGCGCGCCGCTTCTCCCGCTCGGCACGTACCGCGTGGTCGCCGAGCTGCAGGGATTCAAGACGTACAACCAGACCGGCATCACCGTCTCCGTCGGCGCGACCGCGGTCGTGAACGTTGCGATGGCCGTCGGCGCCGTGAGCGAGACGATCACCGTTAACGCCGACAGTCCGCTGATCGACACGTCGCGGATCGACATCGGCCACACGATGAGCGACCTCGAGGTCCACAACCTGCCGCTCGTCGCGCGCAATCCGTACAACTTCGCGCTCGTGCAGCCCGGCGTCACCGGCTACGAGAACGTCGAGTTCGGCGTGCCCCGGCTGGCCGCCAACGGCGCGGCGATGCGCATCAACTACCAGATCGACGGCAACACGAACACCGAGAAGGACCGCGCGGGTCTGCGGCTCCTCCCGATTTCGGAGACCGCGATCGCGGAAGTGAAAGTCGTGA
>JACPZV010000453.1 GCA_016195295.1 Acidobacteriota bacterium | reverse complement strand
CGCGGCGAGCGCTGTGCTGCTCGCGCAGCCGAGTCTGCCGATCGCGATTCTCCTGCTTGAACGCCGCGCGGCGCTCGTCGCTCAGCAGACTCGACACGACGTCGACCACGCGCGACGCGTCGAGCACGTGAACCGTCGTCTGGCGGTACTCGGGCGCGATCTTCACGGCGGTGTGTTGTTTGCTCGTCGTCGCGCCGCCGATGAGCAGCGGCAGCGTGAAGTGGCGGCGCTCCATTTCCCGGGCGACCATCACCATCTCATCGAGGGACGGCGTGATCAGACCGCTCAACCCGATCAGGTCGGCTTTCTCGTCTATCGCGGTCCGCAGAATCTTGTCGCCCGGCACCATGACGCCGAGGTCGATGACGTCGTAGCTGTTGCAGCCGAGCACGACGCCGACGATGTTCTTGCCGATGTCATGCACGTCGCCCTTCACGGTCGCCAGAACAATTTTTCCCTTCGACGCGCTCTTCCTCTCCCGCCCCTCCCGCCCTTCCTGCCTCTCCTTCTGCATGAACGGCTCGAGGTACGCGACGGCCCGCTTCATGGCGCGCGCGCTCTTGACGACCTGCGGCAGGAACATCTTTCCGGCGCCGAAGAGATCGCCGACGATCTTCATGCCGTCCATCAGCGGCCCTTCGATGATGTCGAGCGGCCGCGGGTACTTCCGCCGCGCTTCCTCGACGTCGGGCTCGATGAAATCGACCACCCCGTGGACGAGCGCGTGCGACAACCGAGCCTCGACGGGGCTCTCGCGCCACGCCAGGTCCTGTTCGCGTTTCTTGCCGTCACCTTTCACCGTGGCCGCGAATTCGACCATCCGCTCGGTCGCGTCGGCGCGACGGTTGAAGATGATGTCCTCGACGTGCGTCAGCAGGTCCTTCGGGATGTCCTCGTAGACGACGAGCTGGCCCGCGTTGACGATGCCCATGTCGAGACCGGCGGCGATCGCGTGATACAGAAACGCCGAGTGAATCGCTTCGCGAACGATGTCGTTGCCGCGGAAGGAGAACGACAGGTTGCTGATGCCGCCGCTCACCTTCACGCCCGGGCAGGTCGCCTTGATGATCCGCGTGGCCTCGATGAAGTTGATCGCGTACGCGCTGTGCTCTTCGAGGCCCGTCGCAATCGCGAGCACGTTGGGATCAAAGATGATGTCGGTGGGATCGAGCCCGGCGCGTTCCGTCAACAGGCGGTACGCCCGTTGGCAAATCGCGACCTTTCGCTCGATCGTATCCGCCTGCCCCCGCTCGTCGAACGCCATCACGACCACGCCGGCGCCGTAGCGCCGCGCGACGGCGGCCTTCTTCAGGAATTCGTCTTCGCCCTCCTTGAGGCTGATCGAATTGACGACGGGCTTGCCCTGCACGCACTTCAGACCCGCGAGCAGGACCGACCACTTCGAGCTGTCGATCATCACAGGAACGCGCGCGATCTCGGGTTCGGTGGCGATGTAGTTGAGGAACTCGGTCATCGCGCGCTCGGAATCGAGCATGCCCTCGTCCATGTTGACGTCGATCAGGTTGGCGCCGCCGCGCACCTGATCGAGGGCGACCCGCGTCGCCTCGGCGTAGTTCCCCGCGCGAATCAGTCGCGCGAAGCGCGCCGACCCCGTGACGTTGGTGCGCTCGCCGATCATCTGGAAGTTCGAGTCCGGGCGGATGGTCAGCGTCTCGAGGCCCGCGAACTGCGTAAGTCGGACGTCGGGGTCATCCACAAGCTGAGTGTGTCCTCTGCGTCGAATCCGCCGTGGCGGCAAACCGTCCACGGCCTTCCCGATCGTCGCGATGTGATCGGGCGTCGTGCCGCAGCACCCGCCGACGATGTTCACGAACCCGCTGCTGGCGAAGTCGCGAAGGTACGCGCCCGTGTCGGGCGGCTTCTCGTCGTATTCGCCGAACGCGTTCGGCAGACCGGCATTCGGATAGCAGCTGACCCAGCAGTCGGCGATCCGCGAGAGCTCGGCCAGGTAGGGCCGCATGTCGCGGGCGCCCAGCGCGCAGTTGATCCCCACGCTGAACGGCTTGGCGTGCGCCATCGACGTCCAGAACGCGTCGATCGTCTGGCCGGACAACGTGCGGCCGCTGCGGTCGGTAATCGTGACCGAGATCATCAGCGGCAGTCGGACGCCCTTCTCGTCGAAGACGTCTTCGACGGCGACAATGCCGGCCTTCGCGTTCAGCGTGTCGAAAATGGTCTCGAGCAGGATGAGATCGCAGCCACCGTCGATGAGGCCGCGCACCTGGTCCCGGTACGCGGCGCAGAGCTGGTCGAACGTGAGGGCGCGGTACGCGGGATTGTTGACGTCGGGCGAGATGGACAGCGTCCGATTGGTCGGGCCCATGGAGCCCGCGACGAACCGCGGTCGATCGGGCGTGCGGGCGGTGGCCTCCTCGCACGCCCGCCTCGCGAGCCGCGCGCCCTCCACGTTCAATTCGTAGGCGATCGCTTCCAGCCCGTAGTCGGCTTGTGAAACCGCGGTGCTGTTGAACGTGTTCGTCTCGATGATGTCGCTGCCGGCGTCGAGATACTGGCGATGGATGCCGGTAATCACGCCGGGCCGCGTGAGGACGAGCAGATCGTTGTCGCCTTTGAGGTCGTGCGCGTGGCGCGCGAACCGATCGCCGCGGAAATCCGCCTCGGTCAACGTGTGCCGTTGAATCATCGTCCCCATCGCGCCGTCGAGGACGAGAATCCGTTTCGCGAGCAGACCGTTGAGCGCGTTCAGGGCATTTGGGTTCATAGAAGGGCCTGTGGCCACGAAGACACGAAGACGCGAAGAAGAAGATGTTTAGTGTTTGGTTTCGTGTCTTCGTGTTTTCGTGGTTGCATTTGCTTTTGTACCGCTCGCAATCAGCACGGTGAACGGATCGCGGGCTTTGCGCGCGCCGACCCCGACGGCGACGTCGTTCAAACCGGCGCCGACCAACAAGCGCTTCAGCTCGTCGTCTTCGAATCCCAGCCGACGGTCGCCGAGTTTGGCGCGCACCCAGTCTTCCTGGTGCGTCCGAAGATCCAGCACCAGCACGCGGCCGCCCGGTTTCACGATCCGCGCCGCCTCGGCGACGGCGCGAGCCGGGTTGTGCGCGTGGTGCAGCGCCTGCGACAGCATGGCCACGTCGACCGTGGCGTCGCTGATGGGGAGCTTCTCAAGCTGCCCCTTCTTCCAGATGACGTTCGACACGCGGCGTCGCTGCGCGAGCGCGCGTGCGCGCTTCAACACGACGTCCGATCGGTCGACGGCGATCACGCGCGACGCCCAGCGGGCGGTTTCGATCGTCAGGTAGCCCTCGCCGCATCCCAGGTCCGCCACCTCGAGCCGCGGCAGGAGCAGGCCGATGGCGCGCGACCACGCCGCCCAACTCCGGCCGGGCACGAGCTGGCGCGCGTCGCGCGTGTCGGGGCCGGCGTGGACCTCGAAGTTTTCCTTGCGCAGCCGCAACACCTCCTGCAGCCGCGCCTCGTCTGCGCGCACGTTGGCGTCCCCGGCGGACGCCTCGAACTGACTCCGCAGCACCTGCGCGAGGCCGCCGCCCGCGCCATCCTCGAGGTGCTCGGCGAGCCGGTAGTAGCTGAAGCCGGCGTCGCGCTCCTCGGTCACGAGCCCGGCTTCCTTGAGCAACCGGAGGTGCCGCGACACCCCGGACTGCGCGAGGCCGAGGACGCCGGTGAGCTCGGTGACGTTCAGCCGCTCGTGCGCCAGCGTGCGAAGCAGGCGCAGCCGCGCCTCGTCGCCCAGGAGCCGGTACAGGCGGGCCGCCACATCCATATCTATAAATCTACATTCATTGATTCGATTCTGCAAGGCCGCACGGCTCGGACCCCGGGCTAGAGCCGTTCTCACCTGTGTGTAGCGCCCGGACGTGGCAAATTCGCGCTGACGTTCCAAGAAGCCAGGTCGTTGCTGCTACGCCGAAGTGAGAACGGCTCTAGAGGTCGTCGATCGACTTCGGCCAGTCGTCCTTGAGGAGCCTCGACAGCGAACGGTCGGCGAGCAGTCGACCGTCCGTCTGACATCTCGCGCAGTAGTTGCACTCATTCGCCGCGTACACAATCCGCTGCACGGGGGCGCCGCAGACGGGACACGGCTGTTTGAAGCGGCCGTGCACCGCCATCTCGTCGCGGAACGCCGTGACCTTTTCCGGAAAGCCGTCTTTCACGTCACGCCGCAGGTGATCGATCCACACGAGCAATGTCGCGCGCGTCGCGTCGTGCAAGCGCGCGGTCTCCGCGTCCGACAGCGACCGCGTCAGTTTGAGCGGCGACAGTCGCGCCGCGTGGAGGATCTCGTCGGAGTACGCGTTGCCGATGCCGCTGAGGACGTGCGGATCCGTGAGCGCGCGTTTCAGCGTGTGGTTCTCGCGCGTCAGCGCCGCGCGAAACTGATCGCGCGTCGCGTCGAGCGGCTCGACGCCGCCGGGATCGAGCGCGGCCAGCGCCGCTTCGCCGCGCACGAGTTGGATCGATGCGCGCTTCTTCGAGCTGGCTTCGGTCAAGAAGAGTGCACCGGGCGCAAACTCGAACGAGGCAAGAAGCATCTTCGGGCCCATGCCGAGCTGCTTGCCGGGTTCGCGCCATCGCAAGCGGCCCGCGATCATCAAATGGATCACCAGAAATAGATCGCCTTCGAAGGCCAGCACGATTCGCTTGCCTACGCGGCGGACGGCGCGTACGGTCCGACCCGCGAGCGAGTCGATCGGGGGATCGACGGAGCGGAGGACGAAGGGACTGAGGAGGCGGAGCCGCTCGAGGCGCTGTCCGACCACGTGCCGGTTCAGGGCTTCGACATAGACAACGACATCGGGTAGCTCAGGCAAGACGAAGGACTAACGACCAACGACCAACGACTATTGTTTCAGCCACTCCACGATCTGCTCCCGCGTCCAGTGATGGTCGTCGTTGAGATGCAGGATGATCGCGTTGAGCGGCAGCCGCTTGTTGCAGCCCACCGGGCAGCGTCGGCGAACGTTTTCCAGGCAGTCGAACAGGCGATCGAGTCGGGGGCGGATGGAGCGCGCTTCGTGCGGATCGCGAGGCAGCGCGTAGGCCCCTTCGTACGCCGCGCCGAGCGCGCAGGACCCGCCGTGATCCGAAAAGTATTCGCCGAACGCCTGCTCGGGCCGTCGCTTCGCACCGGCCGCAATCGCGTCGGCAAGCTCGAGCTGATCTTCGCGCGGCACTTGATGCATGGCTCGCCTCCCGCCTCTTGCTGCGCGCATTCTACGCCCGACCAACCGGCCGTGCATCTGTTCGGATTCGAACGCCGCGTGATGGCGCGACTCGCGCAAACGCAGTAACCTTGGCTCAGGACAGCCAAGGGGTTCCCTGGCCACGTCCTACCTGTATGCGGTTCATGGTTCTGGTATTTGCGGCGGTTGTCGGCGCAGCGCCCGCCGGCGCGCAGACGTCCGCCACGTCCTCCGCGCCGGAATCCTCGTCCGCACCCGGTTCCCTTCCCGTGTCTCTTGACAAGATTCGCGGCGCGCTGCAGCAGAGGCAGCCGCTGACGCTGCGGACGCTTGACGAACGTCCCACGTTTCGCGTGCAAATCCTCGAACGCCAGAAGATCGAAGAATTGCTCGCGACACTCAACTTCAAGTCGACGTCGCCCGCACCGCCCAATGGCCTCTACGGCTACGAACAACAGCGGCAGATCTGGAATCCGGTCGACCATCCGATGATGCAGCCGTACGCGGCGTTCAATCAGGGCGAGCTGCTGACGATCGCGCTCGAGAATCTGATCGGGAAATACGTCGTGGGCCAGGCCGCCACGTCGATCAAGAACGCCGTGCACGCGAGCGCCGCGGCCGCCGCGCGCGAGGAAGTCCGGCACGCCATCGCCGACTACTGCGCCGCGCAGCCCAACGGCGGCGCCGGCATTCAGATCTGCGAAACCTCCAGCGCCTTCGCCCGCTGAGTTGACGCGGGCCGTGCCGCTGTGTATCCTTCAAGCCGGTTATACGGATGAATCAGCGCGCCGCCGCCATCCACGATCATCTCTCGGCGCTGGCGGACACCACGCGCAGTCGCATTCTGCTGCTGCTCGACCGGCACGAGCTGACCGTCACCGAGCTCTGCGCCGTGCTGCAGCTGCCGCAGTCCACGGTGAGCCGCCACCTCAAAGCGCTGGCCGACAGCGGCTGGATCGCGTCGCGCGCCGAAGCCACGAGCAACCTGTACTCCATGACGCGCGCCGAACTGGACCCCGCGGCTCGGCGGCTGTGGCTCCTCGTGCGCGAACACGTTGGCCCCACCCCGTCGGCCGCGCACGATCAACGGCGTCTGCACGCCGCGCTTGCGGAGCGCCGAACGAAATCGCAAGAGTTCTTTTCCTCGTCGGCCGGCCAGTGGGACCGCGTGCGCGACGAGATGTTCGGCGATCGTTTTCACCTGGCCGCTCTCGCGGCCTTCGCCGAGTGCGGCTGGACCGTCGGCGATCTCGGCTGCGGCACCGGCCAGGTGAGCGCGGCGCTGGCGCCGTTCGTGAAACGCGTCGTGGCCGTCGACGCCTCGGCGGCAATGCTGCAGGCCGCGAAGAGGCGTTTGCAAGAGTTCGACAACGTCGATTTGCGGCGCGGCGACCTGGAAGCGCTGCTGCCCATAGACGAAGCGCGGCTCGATGCGGCGACGCTGATGCTGGTCCTCCATCACGTGCCGGATCCGGCGCGTGCGCTCGCCGAGGTGGCCCGGGTGCTCAAGCCGGGCGGCCGCGTGATCATCGTCGATATGCTGCCGCACGATCGCGAGAGCTACCGGCAACAAATGGGTCACGTGTGGCTCGGGTTTTCTGAAGAACACCTCCGCCGCCTGCTCGGCGAGAGCGGATTCGGTGACGTCAGGATCGTCGCGCTTCCGCCGGACGCGCGCGCCAAGGGTCCAGGGTTGTTTGTTGCGACGGCAAGACGACGGACGGAGGCCGGGTCTTTTCAGACCCGGCACACTGGCGGGTCCGAAAGGACCCGCCCTACAGGTGAGGGTCCACAAGGACCCGCCCTACAGGTGAGGGTCCACAAGGACCCGCCCTACAGGCGAGGGTCCACAAGGACCCGCCCTAGCAGGAGAGATGCATGGCTACCGCAATTGAGAAGCTCCATCCGTTCGCGGCCGCGAAGGCCGCGGGACGCGAGCCGTACAAAGTGAAGGACTTGTCGCTCGCCGAGTTCGGGCGCAAGGAAATCCGTCTCGCCGAGCAGGAAATGCCCGGCCTGATGGCGCTGAGAGAACAGCACGCCGGCAAGAAGCCGCTCGCGGGCGCCCGCATCATGGGCTCGCTGCACATGACGATTCAGACCGCCGTGCTCATCGAAACGCTCGCCGAGCTGGGCGCGGACGTGCGCTGG
>JACPZV010000040.1 GCA_016195295.1 Acidobacteriota bacterium | reverse complement strand
TGGCCGAGATCGCCGCGGCCAGAAACCACTGGGAGTTCATGCTCACCGTCGGACCGCTGCCGATCCCGAACGGCACGGGATCGCCGGTTAATCCCATTGCGATCTTCTGATGCACCGACGAGGGCACAACCGGCGCCGACCGCGCGTACGCGTTCGAGCTGAAGTAGTCATAAACCGCCGAGCCACCTCGAGCGACACCCCGCTAATGTTTCCTATCGTCCACTCGGCGTCCGCGTTTTTCGAACCTCGCCCGAGCCTTCCTTTGCTCGAGCACGGTCGTCTTGTCGCCCGGGTACCAGTATTCGAGATGGCAAGCCTCGCACGCTTCGTCCAGATCGCCGCCCGCCTGCCAGAGCGCGTCGACGTCCTTCTTCTTCACGATCTCGAGGACCTCGAGGCCCACGTTGCGCAGCGCCTGAATCTTGGCGATCCACAGCACCGGGTCTTTGTCGATCTTCGCCTTGATTTCCGTCGGCGACAGCTCCGGCGGGTTCGGACCGAGGCTGTTGTTCACATCTCCCTCCGGCGCGAGCGGGCGCGGGACCTTGAGCAGATCGATGCCTTCAGCCAGCGTGACGGCGCCGATTCTGATTTTTTCCCAGTCCTCGTCGGTTCTCGGCTGGTGTTCCACCACGCCTTTGGCCGTGGTGTCCCACCACACGGCGTCGAAGATGTTGTCGGCGATCGGATCGATCATGTGTTCCATCAGCTCTTTCACCGAAACGACCGGCGTGATCTCGCCGAGCAGCGGCGGCGACGCAGACTGCTGGCGCGGCGGAGCCGGTTTCGAGCAGACCGAGAATGTGAAGGTCGCAAGAAAGAGCACTCCCGCGAAGGCTGTGAGGCGCCCGCCAACGCTCAACATGGTGTCAGCTCCTTGAAAACAGACGCGGGAATCGTTACCACTACTTTGTCACCTTCGTAGCGGTGCATTCCATCGGACGCTGTCGAGCATGTGCAGCAGCTTCCGATTGTGGATCAACCTTACAACGGCGAGTGCAAGTGTCCGCAGCTTTCCTCGGGTATGCTCAGCGGCGGCATCTTTAATGCGCTCGCAGCGTATAATCAATCAGGTGCTGAGATGATGGAATACAAAATCGTTCTTGAGCCCGATCCCGAGGACGGCGGCTACGTCGTGCACTGCCCGGCGCTTCCCGGCTGCTACTCGCAGGGCGACACCCGGGCCGAGGCGCTCGACAACATCCGCGAGGCGATCGAGGCGTATATCGAGAGCCTGAAGATCGACAAGCTGCCGATCCCGGCGGCCGTCGACCCGGAGATTGCGAGCGTGAGGGTGCGTGCCTAAACTGCCCGTCGTGTCAGGGCAAGACTTTGTCCGGGTACTGACGAAGGCAGGTTTCGAGGTCCATCACCAGAAGGGCAGCCACATCATCCTCAAGCAAACGAGCCAGCCGTTCGTGCGTCTCTCCGTTCCCAACCACAAAGAACTCAAGCGCGGTTTGCTGGTGTCTCTTCTCCGAGACGCCGGCTTCACGCGAGAGCAGTTCATGAAGCTGCTCGAGGAACGCTGATTCTCAATTCTCATGCGGCAGCGAAGTCATCATCGACGAGCGCGACTGCCTTCACGATCATTCGACCCTTGTCGTCAAGAAAAAGCTGCGCGCTGCGTCGCGAAAAGCTGAACGAAATTCTCAACGCGCTTCGCGACTGTTTTTGTAGCCACGGCACTGAGGCCGTCGGCGGCGTCACGATGATGAAGCCGGAGGATTACTGAATTCGTGCAAGCTCTATCTGCTGTCTCTGTCTAACGAAGTAGTAAGGGAATGGCCCGGCTCCCTGTTCCACAAAAGCCGGACGCTGCGCCTGTCGTTGTCGTTAGGGTGAAGAGGGTTACCATATGGGTAATACACACTATCCCTGTCTGGCGAATTGCCACCCATTCCGACGGTTCTTGCCGCCTCATGCCTGATCAAATTGTCGCCATTATTAATCACACCATTGAACGCGCCCTGTTATCCGAACGTTGGTGAATGTGTCACGCAGTTCCCCTGAGACCGCATAAGTCGGGACGGGTGTCGATGTGGTCGGTGTCGTCGGCTGAGTGCGAGTCGAAGGGGACGAGCCGCAAGCGCTCGTCGAAATCGCCGCGAGGACGAGCCAGTGACGACGGCTCAAGTGTTGCCTTCCGCCGGCGATTGTCGTAAAGGCACATACCTTTATCAAACACAAACAATGAACGATAAGGCTGTGCGATTTTCACAATTTCAGGCGGCCTGCCGCGTACTCCTCCAGCGCCCGGATCAGTACGACACGCATTGCGGTGTTCGGCGTGGCTCCGTCTGAGGGCACGGCTCCACGTCTCGGTCGGGATCGCCCGAAGCAGGTAGTTGTGGCTCGATTCACCGGATACGTCAGCGGGGCGGTCGAACCGCGGCCACCGGCTTACCGAACCTTGCCGGATCGATCGCGATGTTTGGCTGCACGTCGGTCAGCGCGAAGTCGTCCCGCCCGCTCAACCATGAATAGGACCATTTGAACGGCATCATCACCCCGGCGACCGGGCGGTAGTCGGAGAAATCGAGCTGGGTCGGCACACGGCCGACCGCCGAATTCGAATAACGCACCATCCGGACGAGCAGGCCGGATGCCTTGTCGAAGTACAACGTCGCAACCAGGCCCGATGCGCCGGTTCCCTGGACGACCCGCACGTCGACACCATTGATCGTCGTCGAGAAACTCACGCGCCAGTTGGTCAGGAAGTCCTTGATTCGCGCTGGAAAGGCGAACTCGGCGTCGAGCCTGGCCCCCTCGAGCGCGCCGCCCGTCCAGGGATACTCCTCCACAACGGTGAGCGGCAACTTGAAGTACCCCTCGCGGCCGTCGAACGTTCTGGCCATGTCTCCTTCGTGCTGATGGACGATCGTGGCGAGCTGATTGGGGGCCTTCGCGTAAATTTCCGTCGGGTACCCCTTTCCGACGTCGCCGAACGGCGTGCTGGTTCCTTTGGCGACATAGCTCGTAAGGTTCGCCAGCCGCGCTGCGCCACCGAGCGCTTGCACATACTTGTCGAATATCTCATCCACCGTCGGTTCTCCGGAGGCCGCCCGCGCGAGAATGTCCGGCGGCTCGACCACTGGATCACCGTACATTTTGTCGAGCGGAGGCGTGACCAGGGGACTCTGGCTCCCTCGATGGCACGTCCAGCACGTGACGACCTGCCGCCCGTTGAAGTTGTCGCGATTGATGGCGGCGACCATTTGCACCATGCGGCGCGCCGTGCGTTTTCGGGGCGGGTCGTCCTCCCATTTTGGATTGGAGGTGCCGGCTCCCGTGTGGCACTCCGCGCAACACACGCTCAGTGCCGCGGAAAAAAGTCCCATCGTCCCCATGAATTCGTCGACCGGAATTCCCTTGAGGACCTGGATGTTCTTGAACGCCTCTTCCGACATCTGGGGCCGCGGCCCTTGCGGTGCCTGGCCCGCCGTCAGGGCAACGCTCGTCAGCCACACGATGAGTCCCGTCGCGATGGCCAGGCTCGGTCGCCCAAATGAGAACTTCATGTTGGATTCCCCTGGTTCGTTGGCAGGCGCGGAGTATACTCCGCGTCTCGCTCATTGACTCGTTGCGTCCCGCGACGGCTACGCTATCATGAGCCGGACGACGTTTCCGGACGAGAGGAAGGTCGAGATGAAACGCGGGCTCGTTGTCGCATTCCTGGTGGGATTTGGGCTGGCGGGCTCCGTCCCGCTGTTGGCCCATCATTCCTTCGCCGCCACCTACTTCGAAGACAAGACCCAGACGATCGAAGGCGACCTCGTGCAGTTCGCTTTCCGCAATCCGCATTCCTACGTGCACCTCGAGGCACCCGACGACAAGGGACAGATGCAGCGCTGGGCCGTCGAGTGGGGATCCGGCATGCAGTTGAGCACTCAGGGTCTGACCGCCACGGCACTCAAAGCCGGCGATCACGTCATCGTCACCGGCGCGCCAGGACGGAATCCCGACGATCACCGCATGCGCATGCGCAGCATCACGCGGCCCAAAGACGGCTTCACGTGGAACGGCACGTTCCAGTAGGAATCGAGTCCAGCATGCACAACGCTCGCTTCGTCGGCATCGCGTTGCTTGTCTTCTCGGCGGTCTTCAGCGCGCCGGCTTTTGCCCAGATCGACTTCTCGGGCCATTGGGCGGTGCGCTACCACGAGGATCAGCAGGAGCGCTCGCCAGGTGGCGAGCTCGGCGACTACACCGGCGTGCCCCTGAATGACGCTGCCCGGCTTCGGGCCGACAGCTGGGACGCTGCGCTGTACGGGCTGGCCGAATGGCAGTGCCGGCCCCACGCAGCGACGTACATGTGGCGCAGCGTGAATCCGGCCCGGATCTCGAAGGACGTCGAGCCGATCACCGGCGAGACGATTGCGATTCGCGTGAACTTTGTCGACCTGATCGATCGCGTGATCTACATGGACGGCCGGCCGCATCCACCCGAGGAAGCCGCTCACACGTGGGCAGGATTCTCGACGGGGAAGTGGGAAGGCGACATGCTGACCGTCACGACCACGCATCTCAAGGAGTACATCCTCCGGCGCGACGGCATTCCCCTGAGCGATCTGGCGACGATGACCGAGCACTGGATTCGCCATGGCGACTACCTCACCATCGTCCAGCTCGTCACCGATCCCGTCTACCTGACCGAGCCGTTCATCCAGACGACCGATTTCGTCCTCGACCTGCACATCCAGGATGCGCCGCAGCTCTGCGAGGTTGAGGAGGAGACGGATCATCCGAAGGGCTGGGTACCGCATCGGCTGCCGGGCACAACGCGTGACGTCGAGGAGTTCGCCAAGAAGCATGGGTTGCCAGTGGAAGCCGTCAGGGGCGGGGCCGAAACGATGTATCCCGAGTATCGCGTGAAGCTGAAGCAGGCCAAACAGCCATGAAAGAGATGTTCGGGACGCCGATGAAACGCGGGATCGCCATCGCGGCCCTGGCGCTCTGCGGGACGGCGGGACTTGTCGCGGCGCCCGGCGTACAAGCGCAGGGCCGCGGGCGCCCAACGCCGCCACCCGGGCCCGCTCGCGCGGCGACCACCGACATTCGGGTGCTCAAGGTGCGCCCGAACGTCTACATGCTGTCCGGCGCGGGCGGCAACATCACCGTCCTGACCTTCCCGGAAGGCGTGCTGCTCGTGGACACCGGCTCCGCGCAGATGGCGGACAAGGTGCTCGACACCGTCAAGCAGCTGTCCGAGAAGCCGATTGCCCACATCATCAATACGAGCGCATCAGCCGATCACGTCGGCGGCAACGAAAAGCTCGCCGCGTCAGGCCGCCGCATCCCTCTCGAAGTCATTGCGGGCGAGGGGCCGATGGTCGTCGCCCACGAGAACGTGCTCACGCGGATGAGCGCGCCGACCGGCAAACAGGCGGCGGCGCCCGAACGCGCGTGGCCGAACGAAACGTACCACCTCGATTCGATGAAGCTGAGCACGCATTTTCACGGCGGCGAGGCCATCCAGCTCCTTCACGAGCCGGCGGCGCACAGCGATGGCGACAGCCTCGTGTGGTTCCGCCACGCGGACGTCATCACGACCGGCGACATCTTCATGACCACGACGTATCCGATCATCGACGTGGCGAACGGCGGTACGATCAACGGCGTGATCGACGGCTTGAACGCCATCCTCGAGATCGCGTTTCCGGATTTCCGGTCGGAGGGTGGCACGATGATCATTCCCGGCCACGGACGCCTCTCCGATATGGCCGACGTCGGCTACTACCGCGACATGGTGACCATTATTCGCGGCCGTGTGCAGGATCTGGTCAAGAAGGGGCAAACGCTCGAGCAGGTGAAGGCGGCGAAGCCGACGCGCGACTATGACGGGCGATTCGGGGCCACGTCCGGCTCGTGGACGACCGACATGTTCGTGGAGGCCGTGTACAAGACTCTCAGTGCGAAAAAGAAATAGCGCCATGCGTGCAACGCCTCTCCGGCACGTCGCCGCGATCGGGGTCCTCGCGCTGGTGGTGGCGCTCTCGCCCGGCTCCGCGCACGCGCAGCGAGGACGAGGGGCCGCGCCTGTTCCGACGACGGCCAAACAGCAGGCGCCGATCGACCTCACCGGCTACTGGGTGTCGGTCGTCACCGAGGACTGGCGCTACCGGATGATCACGGCGCCGAAGGGCGACCATCCCGGCCTGCCGTTGAATGCCGAAGGGAACCGCGTGGCGAACGCCTGGGATCCCGCGAAAGACGAAGCCGCCGGCGAGCCGTGCAAGGCGTACGGCGCAGCCGGCGTCATGCGCGCACCCGGACGTCTGCACATCACGTGGGAGTCCGACGATTCACTGAAGCTCGAGACCGAGGCCGGGACGCAGACACGCCTTTTCCGTTTCGGTGCGCCGCCGCCCGCATCGGGTGCGGCGACGTGGCAGGGAACATCGGTGGCGCAGTGGGAAGTGGCCGGCGGCGGACGGCGCGGACGGGGAGCTGCGCCGCAGGGCGGCTCGCTGAAGGTCGCCACCACGCACATGCGTCCCGGCTACCTGCAGAAGAACGGCGTCCCGTACGGCAAAAACGCGGTGTTGACCGAATACTTCACGCGCACGATGGAGCCGAACGGCGACTCGTGGCTGATCGTCACGCACATTGTCGAGGATCCGCAGTACTTGACGCAGCCGTTCATCAGAAGCACCCACTTCAAAAAGCTGCCCGACAGCGCGTCGACCTCCTGGGCGCCTGAACCCTGTTCCGCGCGCTAGGTGAGAACGGTGCTAGCGACTTCGCACGGTGAAAAAATCAAACCACGGGACCTTCCTGGCGCGGAGCCTCCTCATTCTTGCAGTCATCGGTGCCAGTCGCTCATCGTCGGCCCAGGACTGCGCGTCCGGCGCGACCTTCAGCGGGCCGATCATCATCACGAGGGGAGGCACGTACACCGGCAATTGGCAGAGCCAGGACCCGTCGATTCGAGTGGTGGCGATCTTCACGACCCAGCCCGTCACGATCATCAATTCGCGGATCAAGGGACCGGGCGACCTGATCTTCGTCGGCGGCTCCAGCGGCAACGTGACGATTCAGGAATCCTGCTTGGTGGGGACCAGCCCCAATATTGCGGGAAAGGCGAGAGGAAACGCCATTCACGCGTTTTCGACCGTCAGCGTGCGCGTGGGGCAGTGCGACTGCGAGAGCGTGGGCAACTACGGTATCTGGGTGGGGTTCTATCTCGGCGACAACAGTCTCAACAATTCGATCAGCCTCCTGTCCAACCGCTTTCACAACGTGGACGCACGCGTCAGCGACGGCAAGGGTGGCTATCTCGCGACTCAGTCCAGCCAGAACTCGCACGCCATCATCCTCAGCAACGTCAACGGCGTGCCGGGCATCGAGATTGCGTGGAACCAGATCATCAATGAACCGTACCAAAGCGGCGTGGGCGTCTCGATCAACATCTTTGATTCCAGCGGGACCCAAGCGAGCCCGATGCAGATCCACGACAACTACATTCAGGGCGGCTGGGATTCCGACCCGGCCAACGGCGACGGATTCCGGTACTACGGCTCAGCGTTCACGACGGATGGATTCTTCCAGACGGACCCGAACCTGACGACCGGCTTTCTCAAGATTCACGACAATCAGGCGGTCGGCTTCGGCAACCTGGGAATGTCGATTGCGCTTGGCCACGATGTCGAGATGTCTGCCAATCGAATCGTCTCCAGCGGCCAACTGGCCAACGGCACGAGCTCGGCGACGTCGTACGCGCGGGGCCTTCAATACATCAATTACCGCAACAATCCTCCGGGGGTGTTCGGCAACAACTCCGTCCACGACAATCTCTCCGGCACACGAAGGCAGAGAAACGGCAGATGAGAGCGCCAGGATTATTTTTTTGACCCTCAGCCGAGCGTCAGTACCAACAACGCTGAGTGGCCGCCGGCCACCGCGTCGGCGCCGACGCCGAGCGATGAAGCGAACGAATATCTGCTGTGGAACAGGAAACTGAGCGCGCAGGGTAAGACAATCGGCAGTCACTTTTCCGTACCGGGCGCGCTGGGCAGTCTCACGGCGAGCGCGAATGGCGCCACGATTTCGCTGGTCTGGACCGCACCGGCGGGCGGGTTCGCGCCCACGAGCTACTTCATCGAAGCCGGGTCCGCGCCGGGCGCCGCCTACCTGGCGAACTTCTCGACCGGCAACACCGCGACGACGTTTGCGGCGTCGGGCATTGCCGCCGGGACGTACTACGTCCGTGTCCGCGCCGCCAACGCATCTGGGGAAGGCGCCGCTTCTCCTGAAGCCACGCTCGTCGTTGCGTGCACGCCACAGCCGCCGGCCGGACTGAGGAACTCGGTCACTGGCTCGGCGGTGACGCTGACGTGGAGTCCGTCAGACGGCGCAACCTCTTATGTACTGGAGGCGGGTTCTGCTTCGGGCACGAACAACCTAACCGTTCTGGACACGGGGAACGCGACGACGACGTTCGTCGCGCCCAGTGTCGGCGCCGGCACGTACTTCGTCAGGATTCGGGCGAGGAATCCGTGCGGGACGAGCGCCCCGTCGAACGAAACGATTGTTCACGTTCCGTAGTCGTCGCGCGGTGCCGGCTGGACTCGAACCAGCGCCCCCCCGGCTTAGAAGCAAGTAGACCATTGATTCAAACATTTCGAATGATTTCTTGCGCCTTCGTTCAGGTTGCATCTGACGGCTGAATGGAACAGGCCATAGACTCTCTACGTCCCATGGCTATAGACTCTCTATATCATGACCCTCCACTCTTCACGACCCGACGCGCGCACGGACCTCCTGCACGGCACCCTCGACATGTTGATCCTCCGGACCCTTCAATGGGGACCGCAGCACGGCTACGCGATCGGACAGACGATCCGCGCGCAATCGTCTGACGTATTGCAGGTGGAAGCGGGTTCGCTTTATCCCGCTCTGCAGCGACTGGCCAAGAAAGGTTGGGTGACCGCGAAATGGGGTCAGACGGAAGCTAATCAGCGCGCCAAGTTCTATCGCCTCGCGCCTGAGGGCAAGAAGCAGCTTCTTCGCGAGGAATCGCGATGGACCGAACTGGTGAACGCGATCGGCCGAGTGATGAAACCGGCACCGGCACGCGGAACCGAGGAGTAGCCCTATGTCGATCGTTGCTTGGCTCAAGGGGCTGAAGCGGCGGCGTCTCGACGATCAGGATCTGCAGGAAGAAATCCGCGCGCATCTTGCGATCGCCGCCGACCAGCGCGTGGCCAACGGCGCCGATCGGCGCGAGGCGCAGCTCGCGTCGCTGAAGGAGTTCGGCAACGTCACGCACACGAGAGAAGCGGCCCGGCGCGTCTGGATCCCGTCGTGGCTCGAAACCCTGCGCGACTACGCGAGCGACGTTCGCTACTCGTTGCGTGTCCTCGCGAAGAGCCCGGCGTTCGCATTGACCGTGATCGCCGTCCTGACGCTCGGCATCGGCTTGAACGCCGTCGTCTTCACGATGCTGAAGGGGCTCGCGCTCGCTCCGCTTTCAGGGGTGGCCGGGGTGGCCCGCCTCGGCGTCATCTTCGGCGAAACGAACACGGGGCGTCAGCTTCGCGTGTCGTATCCCGACTACCAGTACCTCCGCGATCATGATCAGGCGTTCTCGGGACTCATGGGATCGTCCTTCATCCAAGTCAATCTGGGCCGAGGCCGGGGCGCGCGCCAGGTCTCGGGCGAGCTCGTCACTGGGAACTACTTTCAGTCCCGTCCTCGTGTTGAGCGATGGGCTGTGGCGACGCGACTTCGGGGCCGATCCGGCCATCGTCGGGAAGACCGTCGAGGTCAACAATTACCTGTTGACGGTCGTGGGCGTGGCCGATCCGACGTTTCACGGCACGATCGTGAGCTACGACGTCGAGGTGTTCATCCCGGTGATGATGGCGGCGCAGATCGGCATCACGGGCGGACTTCCGGAGAACGCCGCGTCGACCCTCCTCTCGGATCGTCGCGCGGCGATCCTGTTTCCGCAGGGCTACCTGCGCCCGGGCACGAGCGTCGCGAACGCCGCCGCCCAGACTGCCGCGATCTGGGCCACACTCTCACGCGATCGGCCGCTCACCGATGCCGCGCAGCACCTGAAAGTCGCGCTGTTCTGGCAATATATCCTGCCGACGCTAGTGGTGCTGAGCGCGATGGGGCTGCTGGTCCTCCTGATCGCGTGCGCGAACATCGCGGGGCTCGTGCTGGTGCGCGGGGTGTCGCGACGCGGCGACATCGCCGTGCGTCTGGCGCTCGGCGCGACGCGCACGCGGATCGTCCGCCTGCTACTGATTGAAAACCTCGTGCTCGCCGTCCCGGGCGCGGTCCTCGGCGTCCTGCTCGCGCGTCGCGGGATCCCGGTGTTCGTCTCGTATGCCGAGCAGCTCGCCGCGCCCCAGCGTCTCTTCTTCAACATCGGTGTGGACGGCCTCGTCATCGGCTTCGCGGCGCTCGTCGCCTGTGGGAGTGCGCTGGTGTTCGGATTCGTCCCCGCGCTGCAAAGCTCGCGGGTCGATCTGGTGGCCGTCATCAACGAAGACGCGTTGCCGCGTGGCGCGACGCGAGGACGACTGCGCGCCGGTCTCGTGGTCGCGCAGGTGGCGGTCTCGCTCCTGCTCCTGGTCGGCGCCGGGCTGGTGACGCGCAGCCTCGAGGCGGCGCGGCGTGCCAATCCCGGGTTCAACCGGGACCACGTGTCGTCGCTCGAGGTGGACGTCAAGCAGAACGGGTACGACGAGGCGCGCGGCCGCGTGTTCTATCGCCACCTGCTGGACACGGCGCGCGCGGCGCCCGGCGTCGAATCCGCGACCCTGGCGACGTACCAACTCCTGGCGTTCCTGGACACGCGCGCGCAGCGCGTGGCGATTGAGGGCTATGACCCGCGTCGCGGCGACGATCCCGCCGTGCTGTCGAACACCGTGGGACCGTACTACTTTCGCACGCTGCGGATCCCCCTCTTGGCCGGGCGCGCGTTCGAAGACCGAGACGACGAGACAGCGGCCCCGGTGGCGATCGTCAACCACACGCTCGCCCAAAAATTCTGGGGCGGCGCGGCACAGGCGATGGGCAAGCGGATCCGCGCCGGCGATGGCGACTGGCGCACCGTGATCGGCGTGGCGGCGGATGTGAAGTACATCCAGATCAACGAAGTCCCGCGCCCGTACGTCTACCTACCGTTTCTGCAGGCGTACCGGTCGAACATGATCCTGTACACCCGCGGCCCCGCGTCGGTCGAGGTCCTCGTCGATCAGGCGCGCAAGGATGTGGCGGCGCTCGACGCCGATCTGCCGATTCTCCACGCCGAGTCGCTGGTCGAGGCGACGCGAGGCGCGCTCATCTTCTTTCAACTGACGGCGACCATGCTGTTTCTCTTTGGCGCGGCCGGCATGGCGCTCTCCGCGATGGGCACCTACGGCCTGGTGTCGTACACCGTCAAACAGAGCACGCACGAAATCGGCATCCGCATGGCGCTCGGCGCGTCAGGTCTGTCGGTCGTTCGCACGTTTCTCGGAAGAGGCGTGCGGCTCGGTGCCATCGGCGCGGCCTTCGGCTTCATGGCGGCGCTCGGTGCCACCAGGCTTCTCAGCGGCGTGCTGTTCGGCGTCAGCGCGACCGACGCCATTTCCTTCGCGCGTGCGCTGGCCATCGTCCTGGGCGGCGTGGTCGTCGCGACACTCGTTCCAGCCTGGCGCGCGGCACGGACGAATCCGCTGAGTGCCCTGCGGCATCAATAGAGTCGGAAATGAATCAAACGCAGAAAACAGCGAGAGTCGCGGGGTTCCTGTATCTGTTGATCGCAATCACCGCCCCCATTGGCCTCATGTATGTCCCCAGCACGCTGATCGTGCCTGGAGACGCGACGGCGACGGCCAATCACCTCAGGTCTTCCGAGTCGCTTCTCCGCATCGGCATCGCGAGCGAATTGTTCCACCAGACCATTGGTATTTTTCTGGTTCTGGCTCTCTACCGCTTGTTCAAGGCGGTTAACGAGAAACATGCTTCGCTGATGGTGATCTTGGGTGCGTTGGTCTCCGTGCCGATTGTGTTTCTCAACGTGCTCAACGAAATCGCTGCGCTGGTCCTCGTCAGCGGTGCCGATTTCCTGTCGGTATTTGAAGAGCGTCAGCTGGATGCCCTGACGTTGTTCTTCCTCCGTTTGCATGACCAGGGAATTATCGTTGCCGCAATCTTCTGGGGGCTTTGGCTATTTCCGTTCGGGATTCTTGTCATTCGATCCGGTTTCATCCCGCGCGCATTGGGCGCCTTGCTGATGATTGCAGGTTCCGCCTATCTGGCCAGTTCCTTTACCTCACTGCTTCTGCCACGGTACGCGCATCTTGTTGGCCAGGTCGCGATGGTTCTCGAGGTTGGGGAACTGCCGATCATCTTTTGGCTGTTGATCTGGGGTGCGAAGGCGCAACCATTTGACGCGCCCAACTAGGAACATTCACGCCGAACACGAGGAGCCACACAGTCAGCGCTCCTTCGCCGAGGATGCCGGGCGCGAAATTGTAGGGGGAAAGATAGGTCGCGAGCGGCGGCGACAGGAAGGTCAGCCACCCCAGACCGGCGATCGCCATCAGCACGCCCAGCATTCGAGGCAGGAAGGTCGACCTGAAAATGAGATAGCCGATCAGGAGGCAATAGAATCCGAAAAACACGAGGGGATTCACGGTCGTCACTCGAAGAGGGCCGGCGGCGATTCCCGCGAGGCTGATGCCGGCCGCGAGCAACGAGAGGCTCCGGTTCACCGGCTTGAACAAGTCGTAGAAGAGCAGCGTCACGGCGATGTAGAACACACCTGCGATGAGGCCGGCTGTGGCTCCCACGCTGCCGCGAACGGCGAGTGCAAGTCCTCCCGTCACGAACACGAGTAGGTAGATCGCGCCGGCAATCCTGGCTTTCACGCCCGGCGAGACCGCGGCAATCCGTTTCATCGTGCATCTACTCCGATCGGAGCGCTTGGAACCCGGATGACGACGTTGCCTTTCTTGTGTCCGGCCTCCACATATCTGTGCGCCTCGGCGATCTGCTCCAGTGGATAGCGCCTATCGATCACCGTCCGCAGTTGCCCGCCCTCGATGAGTCCCGTGACAAAAGCCAGGTCCCCGTCGGCGAGACGCGCCATCCCGCCAACCACTCTCGCCGCGCCGGTGATTGACGCCCACACCACTCCAAGCGTCGACCACGAGAGCTTGGCCGCGATCAGCACATACGCACCGCCTCGCTTGAGCGCCTTCATGCTGCGCTAGAACCCGCTCATGCCGACCGTATCGACGACCATGTCATAGATCCGGCCGGCGCTCGAGAAATCCTCTCTGGTGTAGTCGACCACCGCGTCAGCGCCGAGAGATTTCACCAATTCCAGATTGGCGGTGCTGCAGACGCCGGTGACGTGCGCCCCGAAATGTTTCGCCAGCTGAACGGCGAATGTGCCGACGCTGCCTGACGCGCCATAGATGAGCACTTTCTGTCCGGCCTGGATCCTTGCCTTTCGCAGGAAGTGCAATGCCGAAATCGCGCCGAACAAGACCGCGGCGGCTTCTTCGTGCGTCATGGTGGCCGGCTTCATCGCCAGCGCATTCTGCGGCACGCAGACGTACTCGGCATGCGCGCCAAACTTGACGCCCGTCGATCCAAAGACATCGTCGCCCGCATGGAAGCTGGTCACGTTCTTGCCGACCGACTCGATGGTTCCGGCGAACTCCATGCCCAGGACGTTGATCTTCGGTCTCAACAGGCCGAACATCAATCTGACGAGAAACGGATTGGCGGTTCTGAGCCTCCAGTCGGCCGCACACACCGTTGTCGCACGGATGCGAACAAGGACTTCGTTGTCCTTCGGCGCCGGCTTCTCGACGTCCTGGACCTGGACAACTTCAGGCGGGCCATATCTCCGGTAGACAGCGGCTTTCATGGTTGATCCCTCTACTCCGATCGGAGCGCTTGCAGCACATCCACGCGCGCCGCGCGCGCAGCCGGCATCAGCGACGCGATCACGGCGGCGCCGGCGAGCACGGCCATCGCGCCAATCACGGGCAGCGCGCCGGGCAGCGGCACGGCCCCGAAAAACTTCGACGCCACGCGCACGAGCACGAAGCCGCCGGCTGCGCCGGCCGCGATGCCGATCCCCGCAATCCACATGCCTTCCGCGAGGACGCCGGCGAGGATGTGCCGCGGCGCCGAGCCGACGGCCAGCCGGATGCCGAACTCCCGCGTCCGCGCGCTTGCCGAGAACGCGAGGACGCCTGCCACGCCGACGACGGCAATCAGCAGCGCGATGCCGGCGAATCCGGAAAACACGAAGGCGTTCAGCCGCTCGGGCGACAGCACGTCCGCGCGGATGTCTTCCAGCGTCGCCGCGCGTTCGACGGGTTGATCGACCGCCAGGTCGCGGACGATACGCGTCACCGTCGGGACGAGCGTGTACGGATTGCCTGCCGCGCGCACGAACAGCCGGCCCGCGAACCCGCCTTGCCGCACGGGCAGGTAGACCGTCATCGCCGGCTGGCGCTCGACGTGCTCGTCGTCCAGATCGGCGACGACGCCGATGACGCGCCGGGGCGTGCTGCCGATGACGCGCAGGTGCCCGTTGACGGCTTCGCCGTTCGGGAACAGGCGCTGCGCCACGCTCTGGCTGACGATGGTGACGAGCTCGCGGCCCTGACGATCGTCGTCGGCGAAGTCGCGGCCGGCGACCAGCTTGATGCCGAGCACATTGAAGAAGCGGGGCCCGGCGAATCGAATTCGCGCCCGCGGGTCCTCTTCGCCGTCGGCGCGCGTGTAGCCGTCGACCGTGAACCGCAGCGTGATGCTGGCCTGGCCCGTGTCGCGCCACGGCACGAAGCTGCCGACGGCGGCGCCGTCGACGCCCGGGAGCTGGCCCACGCGTAGCGTCGCCTGCTGAAGAAAGTCGCCCATGTTCGGCGAAAAGACGCCGGTCGCCGCCGGCGGGATGTCGAACGCCAGCACCTTGCGCATGTCGTACCCGGTGTTTGCGGTCTGCAGCGTGACGAGCGTCGTCAGCAGCATGGCGGCGCCGACGAGCAGCACGAACGAGAACGCGATCTGCGTCGTCGCGAAGACGCGCAGGCGGCGATTCGTGCCGGGCGTGATCCGGACGCTGCCGTTCGCCAGGCCGAGTCCAGCCGGGGCATGCGCCGAGGGCAGGCGCGGGACGTACGCGAGCAGGACCGCCGCGGCCATCGCGAGGGCGCTGCCGACCCAGAGCACGCCCGGATCGACCGTGACCTCGAGCGCGCGTACGGAGAACCTGGCGGCGAACTGCGCGGCGAGGGCGACGAACGGGCGCGCCAGCGCGATGCCGAGCACGGCGCCGGCGCCGCAGAGGACGAGACTCTCCGCGAGCAGCGTGCGCCTCAGCGCCCCGCGACCGGCGCCAAGCGCGGCGCGGACGGCGAGCTCGCCTTCGCGGCGAACCGCACGCGCGAGAATCAGGTTCGCGACGTTCGAGCACGCGATGATGAAGACGACGGCGGCCGCCGCGAGGAGTACCAGCAGGATGGTTCGCGCGGGAGCCGCGATCTGGTCGCGCAGCCGCGCGATGGTGAGTTGAACGTGCGCCTGCGATGAATAGTATTTTGGATTCTCGCTCACCGTCGCGGCGTGTACCGCCGCGAGTTCCGCGCGCGCGCCCTCGATTGTCGCGCCGGGCGCCAGACGGCCGAAGAGCTCCGTCATCCGATGCCCACGGTCCGTTTCCATCGTCGCGCCTAGGTGATGGGGGCTCGTGACGATGTTGGCGATGATCTCGGTGTCCACCGGATAGGGAACCGACGGCTCGAGGACGCCGACGACGGTCGCAGGACTGGGCCCGAGGCGGATCTGCTTTCCGATCACGCTCGTGTCGCTGTTGAGCGCCGTCGACCAGAACCGGTACGTGAGGATCGCCGCGCCCGCGGCTTTCGGTCCATCGTCGTTCGGCGTCAGTAGCCGGCCGAGCACCGGACGCAGCCCCATCACTTCGAAGAATCTTCCATCGACGACGCCCGCTTTCACCATTCGCGGCTCGCCGCTGAGACCGATCATCGCGAAGTCCACGGTGGAGAACTCGCCGAATGCGCCGACGGACTTGACGCGCGACCGGAGATCTTTGACCTCGGGCACGGAAAAGTTCATGTTCTCGACGCCGATGCCGGGGCCGATCTGCCGGATGTAGATCAGACGATCCTCGTCGCGATTGACGAGAGGGCGCAGGAGCACGCCGCGAACCACGCTGAAGATCGCGGCGTTGGCGCCGATGCCGAGCGCGAGCGTCACCACGACAGTGGCGGTCAGGCCCTTGGCCCGTGAGAGCGCGCGGAAGCCGAACCGGATGTCCCGGACAAGCGCCTCGGCCGCGTCGAACCATCGCGGGCGCCAGACGCTGCGAATCGAATCGCGGGTGAGCGGGACGTTGCCGAATTCTTTCAGCGCGGCGAGCCGCGCGGATGACGGATCCTCGCCGCGCTCGATGCGTTGCTTGATGTTGATGGCCAGATGGCCGCGAATCTCTTCGTCGAGATCGTCGTCGTGAGGCCCCATGTCCTAATCCTTGTTTCCAGGGTTTCCGGCGGCCACTCGCGCCGGGTTCATGATGCGTCCGATAGCGTCCACGAGCTGCGACCATCGATCCTGCTCGTGCGACAACTGCGCCTTGCCTGCCGCGGTCAACCGGTAGTACTTCGCGCGCTGGTTGGCCTCGCTCAGGTCCCACTCCCACTTCAGCCATCCGCGCTTCACGAGCCGGTGCAGCGCGGGATAGAGCGAGCCCGTTTCGACCTTGAGCAGGTCGTCGGACTGCGCGCGGATTGCCTGGCCGATGCCGTGGCCGTGCTCGGGCCCCCACTGTAAGGTCCGGAGGATCAGCATGTCGAGGGTGCCCTGGAGGAGATCGAGGCGTTGGGTGTCGGGGTTTTTGGCCATAGTCGTAGACGGTCTACGGCTTGAGACGTAGACCGCCTACGGCTTGTTCCAACCCGGGCGCGACCAGGAACAGGCCGTAGGTCGCCTACGTCTATATGGCCGTGCAAACGCTATTACCTGTACATATTGTGGCGGGCGGGCTGGCCATCGTCCTGGGCGCGGTTGCGCTCCTGGCAGCGAAGGGGGCGTGGCTGCATCGCCGGAGCGGCCTGCTGTTTGTTTACGCGATGCTCACGATGGGGATGAGCGGGTCGGTCATGGCGCTCCGCCAGAGTCTGACCAACGCGAATGTGCTGGGCGGCTTCATGTCGGCGTATTTCGTGATCACCGCGCTGACCACGGTCCGTCCCGCCTCTGTATGGCCTCGACGGCTGAATGTCGGTGCCCTGCTCGTGGCGCTCGCACTCGCGCTGTTCGAGATCTGGATGGGCTTCAAGGCGTTCGCCAGTCCTCGCGGCACGATCAACGGCGTCCCGTTTTTCATGCTGTTCTTTCTTGCGTCGATCACGCTGACGGGCGCCGCCGGCGACGTCCGGGTGATGTGGTCGGGACCGCCGCGAGGCGCGCCCAGACTCAGACGGCACCTGTGGCGCATGTGCTTTGCGTTGTTCATCGCGGCCGGATCGTTCTTTTCGATTCGCGCGCGCGTCGCCAGGATCCTGCCCGAGCCGTTCACGACCCCGCTGATGCGGGCGCTTCCCGTCGTACTGGTGTTCGTCGCGATGTTCTACTGGCTGTGGCGCGTCCGCGCCCGCCGCGCCGAGCGCGGATTCGCCGGCGCGCTCGCGTCAGCGCTATCGCGTTAGGCCTCATTCCTCGTCGAACAGACGGACGTACGCATCGTAGCGAAACCGGCGATGGCGCGCCTGACCGGTGATTTCCCTGAGAATGCCTATCGCCACGAGCCGGTGAATGATCTGGTTCGCGGCCGCGAAGGTCGTTCCGATGAGGTTCTGCACCTGATTTGCGCTGACGATCGGATGTTCGTACAGGTATTGCAGGATTCGGTGCCCGTTACCAGCGGCGCGACCAAGGCCTTCCGCAATCGACGCGCGATGCTCTTCGCGAAGCAGAAGGACGCGCCGTGCCGTGTCCGCCGCCTGCGCGCTCACTTCGGTCACGCCCTGGAGAAAGAACTCCAGCCAGCCCTCCCAATCGCCTGAATCCCGGACGGACTGCAGACGGTCGTAGTACTCCTGCCGGTGCTGCTTGAGATAGTGCGAGAGGTACAGGACCGGTTTGTGCAGCGCACCGCGCTCGCACAGCAGGAAGGTGATGAGCAGCCGCC
>JACPZV010000420.1 GCA_016195295.1 Acidobacteriota bacterium | reverse complement strand
CAGCGATCCGCCAAACACCGTGAAGTCCTGCGCGAAGGCGAACACCTGACGCCCGTCGATGAGGCCGTGGCCGGCGACGACGCCGTCGCCCGGCACGATCTGCTGGTCCATCCCGAAGTCGCGGCAGCGATGCGTGACGAGCTTGTCGACTTCCTCGAAGGTGCCGGGATCGAACAACAGCTCGATGCGCTCGCGCGCGGTCAGCTTGCCGGCGTCGCGCTGGCGGTCGAGCCGATCCTGTCCGCCGCCGAGCTCGGCGCGCCGTTCGAGGTCTGAAAGCATCTTGACCGGATCCATAACGGAGGCTAGAGGCTGGGGGCTGGGGGCTGAGGGGCCAAGGCCGCAGTTCTTCCAGCCTCCAGCCTCCAGTCTCCAGCCTCCACGATCGTCACGCCTTCACCGCCTGCGCCTTCTCCCAGTCCTTCAGGAATTTCTCGAGGCCGATGTTCGTCAGCGGATGATTGAACAGTTGATCGATCACCGCCGGCGGGCACGTCGCGACGTCCGCGCCCATGCGGGCGGCCTCGACGACATGGATGGGATGGCGGCAGCTGGCGACGAGGACCTCGGTCGTGAACTCGTAGTTGTCGTAGATGTCGACGATCTCGCGAATGAGCTCCATGCCGTTGGTCGCGACGTCGTCGAGCCGGCCGACGAACGGGCTGACGTACGTGGCGCCGGCTTTCGCCGCCAGAAGCGCTTGCGCCGCCGAGAAACACAACGTGACGTTGACGTGAATGCCTTCGCCCGACAGCGCCTTGCACGCCTTGATGCCTTCGCGCGTCAGCGGCACCTTCACCACCATGAGCGGATCGATCGTCGCGACGTCGTGGCCCTGCCGCAGCATCCCGGCGAAGTCGGTCGCCGTGACCTCGCCGCTGACCGGTCCTTTCACGATCTGGCAAATCCGCTTGAGGTTGTCGCGATAGTCGCCCGGCTCCTTGGCGAGCAACGACGGGTTCGTCGTCACGCCGTCGATGATGCCGAGCGCCGCCAGCGTCTCGATGTCCTTGAGGTTGCCGGAGTCGATGAAGAGCTTCATTGGTCTCTCTCATTCCACCACTGAATTGACACAAAGGACACAAAGGACACCAAGGAAAGGCGTGTACGGTTTACACCTTTGTGTCCTTCGTGTCCTTGGTGTCGAATCGGTTCTCGAATCATTCGCTCATTACCGGGTTGGTGAGGTCTCCGATGCCTTCCACTTTCACGGTCACGGTGTCCCCGCTCACGAGCGGTCCGATCCCTTCGGGCGTGCCCGTCGAAATGACATCGCCCGGCTCGAGCGTCATCACGAACGTGACGAACTCCACCAAGTAGTCGATCGGAAACAGGAGATGCCGGGTGTTCGAAGCCTGACGCCGCTGATTGTTGACCCACCCTTCCACGGCGCGCGGCTCGCCGTCGAGGCCCGTGGCGACGCAGGGTCCGATCGGCGCAAATGTATCGAATCCCTTGCACCGCGTGAACTGCGATTCCCTGTTTTGCAGGTCGCGCGCCGTCACGTCGTTGAGGCACGTCAGACCGAGCACGTACTCCCACGCGCGCGCCCGCGGCACGCGGTGCGCCCGGCGGCCGATGACGAGAGCGAGCTCGGCTTCGTGATCGACGCGCCCCACGCCCGGTGGCAACCGAATCGGCTCGCCGGGTCCGATGACGGCGCTCGACGGCTTGAGAAAAAGGAGCGGTTCGGCCGGCAGCGCTCGACCGGTTTCGGCGGCGTGATCCTTGTAATTGAGGCCGACGCACACGATCTTCGACGGCGTCACCGGCGCGAGCGTGCGCAGACCGGCCGCGCTCAGGCCTCCGGGAATGACCGCGCCGAGCGCGTAGGCGCCGAAGATGTCGCCGGTAATCTGATAGAGCGCGCCGCCGCGTTCGATCACGTGTTGCCCGACGCCTTGGTAGTTGACGCGATAGACGCGATCCATGCGCGACACGATTCTAGATCAATCCCGCGCGGATTCCTGCTTGCGATTGGAGAGCTCGCTGACGTTGCCCGCCCCGTCGACCGCCCGGACGGCGTACACGTACGACACGCCGGCGGGCACGCTGTCCTTGAAAAACGTTTCCTGAATCGGCGCGGGCGTCAGCGGCGCGAGCGTGTCGCCTGGTGCGGCGCCCCGCAGGACGATGTAGCCCACCAGATCCTTTTCGGTGTTGGGTTCCCAGATCAAACTGATCGCGCCCTCGCTCGCGACGGCATCCAGGCTCTTGGGCGCCGCCGGTGGAAACGTGTCGACCAGCGTTTCACAGGAGGTGAACGCGGCGTCGCTCTCGATCGACAAGCCGTTGAGCGTCTCGACGGCGCGCACGCTGTAGCAGCGCTCCTCCCCCCACGCGATGCGCGCATCCGAAAACTCCGGTTTGCTGACGGGCGACGTCGTCAACCGGGTCTCGGACGCCGCGTCGTACACGTGGTAGGCGATGCTCGGCAGCGGCACGCCGATCGGCGTCGACGGCAGCACGTCTTCGTCCTCGCCGACCGGATCCTGAATCGCCGTCCGCGGCGGCACCGGCGTCCACGTCACCGTGATGGCGTTCTCCTCGTAGGTGAACTCCGCCTCGTCCGGCGCTTCCGGGGGATCGATCAGCGGCACGGCGACGCGCGCCGAGAGCGGACCTCTGCGCCCGCGCGTCGTGACGCCGACGCTCACGTACGTGCGTGTCGGCACGACCCACGGCGGCGACAGCAGCGGCCCTGGATTCTCATCGTCTCGAGGCTGACGTTTCGCTGGCTTCGCGCGCGTGGAAGTTTCTCCGGGCGCAACGGCCTCGGCGGCGATCTCATCGGACACGCGCGCCACAGCGCCCTGATCCGGGCCCAGCCCCTCGGGCGGTTCCATCTCCGTGTCGGGATCGTCGGGCTCGATCGTCGCATTGGGATCGCGGGGCGCCTTCACCGTCACGCTCGCCACTTTGACGGCGCCCTTCAGCAGCTCGTCGACCGTGACGGGGGTCAACGGAGCGACCGGCATCCGCGGATCGCGCTCGGCCTGATCCGGAAGCGCATAGACGTCGACGCGCGCCACGTTCGCCGGACGCGTGCCGTCGGTATTGGCGGAGGGCACGATGAACCGAAAGTCGATCGTGTCGGCTTTGCGCTCGGCGCTGAACTCGGCGGGGGGCGTCGGAACCTTGACGAGCGGCGGCAGCGGCGGCCCTTTCTTCCCGCACGCCGCGCACAACACGACGACCAGCAGCCACGCCACCAGTAGGGCCCGCGCGACGTCGCCTCTCACAGAATGTAGCGGGATAGGTCCTCGTTCTTGACGATGTCGGCGAGCATCTTCGTCACGTAGGCGTCGTCGATGGTGACGATCTTGTCCTCGAGGTCGGGGCCTTCGAACGAGATTTCGTCCAGCAGCTTCTCCATCACCGTGTGGAGCCGCCGCGCGCCGATGTTCTCCGTGCGCTCGTTGACGCGCTGCGCGAAATCCGCGATGCGGCGCACGGCGTCGTCGGTGAACGTGAGCGTGATGCCCTCGGTGTCCATGAGCGCCGTGTACTGCTTCACCAGCGCGCTGCGCGGCTCGGTGAGGATGCGCACGAACTCCT
>JACPZV010000419.1 GCA_016195295.1 Acidobacteriota bacterium | reverse complement strand
TGATGGTTGCCGTCGCCGTGTGGGTGCTCCGAAGCGACGAAGCGTTTCAGGACGCCGCCGTCGCGTCGGCGGAGCGGCGCGTGGAGCGGAAGGCGAGCGGCGGGCCGATACCCCGCGCGCGCGCGGCCGGCTGGACGCTCGGTCCGTCTGGCCGCGCCGAAAACGTGTTTCTGTGGAAAAACGCGATGCAGATGGTGCGCAACACGAGCGGTCTGACGCTGGTCCGTTACGTGGTGCCGCTCCTGATCACGGTGGTCGCGATGAGCACGGCGATGATGGCCGGGAATCGCGCCCGCGGCGGCGCCGCCGTGTTCTGCCTCATGGCGCTCGGGGTCGCGGCGTTTGCGGCCCTGCTTGGGCCGCAGGTCGTGCGTACCGACCTGCGCGACGATCTCCGTCACCTCGAAGTGCTGAAGACGTGGCCGCTGCGGCCGGCGGCCGTGATCCGTGGCGAGATGTTGTGGTCCGGCCTGCTCATTACGAGCGTCACGTGGCTCGCAATCGTGTGCGCGGCGATTTTCTCCGCCGCGGCATTTCCGCGGCTGTCGATGCTGTGGCGCGGATCGCTGACGGTCACCGCGCTGTTGCTGGCGCCGGCGTTCGTCTTCGGTCAGCTGACGGTGCACAACGCGACGGCCGTGCTGTTTCCCGCGTGGATGCCGCTCGGCAACGCGCGCCCGCGCGGGTTGGACATGATGGGGCAGCGCTTGCTGCTGCTGGCCGCCGTCCTCATCACGCTCGCCGTCTTCATGCTTCCGGGCGCGATTGCCGGCGGCATTCTGTGGGTCGCCTTCAACCGCTTCATCGGCGCGGCCGTGCTCGTGCCGGGCGCGATGATCTGCCTGGGGACGGTCGCCATCGAGGTGCTGGCCGTGACCGAAGCGCTGGGACCGGCGTATGAGCGCCTCGATCTGACGGGAATCGAGAGACCAGAGTGAACCGGGTAATTGAGTAGTTGGGTAATTGGGTAATGGCCGTCACGCCGCGAAGTTGAGCGATTACACACCTACCCAATCACTCAACTACCCAATTCACCGTGCGCCCACAAGCTCATACGGTCCTGTGGACGGTCTCTTGTCCGTATACCGGATCACGATCCTTCCGTCGACGACGTCCCTCACCTTGTAGATGATCTTGCCGCGTGGTTCGACCGGGCGTCCGGCCAGCTGATTGATCTGCGCGACGTAGTTCTGCGTTTCGCGATACGGCGGCACGGCCTGTCCGTGCGTGTCCACCGCGCCAGGTCCGGCGTTGTACGCGGCAAGGGCCAGCGTCTCGTCGTTCTGGTAGCGATCGAGCAGCTCGCGCAAGTACGCGACGCCCGCGCCGACGTTCTCCACCGGATTGAACGGGTTCTTCACGCTGTAGTGTTTAATCGTCGCCGGCATCAACTGCATCAATCCCAGCGCGCCTTTCGGCGAGCGCGCGTACGGATTGAACGCGGACTCCACTTGCACGACCGCTTTCACGAGATCCGCGCGGACGCCGTTGAGCCGGGCATGGTCGCGGATCAGATCGTCGTAGAGGCGGACCTGCGCGGGCGCGACGTAGCGCGTCGCGCGAACCCGCTCGGCTTCAAGCACGGCAAACGATTGCACCGTCGCGCCCGCCTTGGGCCTGGTGCGCGAGAGCACGAGGTTGCCGTTGGCATCCCGCCAGGAATAGATCTGCGAATACGCGGGGGAGGCGAGGCCCAGCCAGAGAATGGCAAACGCCAGCAGGCTCACGCATGCGCGTGCGCCGGCGCTCGATCGCAGACGCGTCCATACGAATTTGTAACGGCTTCGAAGGGTCAAGGGCATCAGTGTACCGCGGTTATCGGACGGAAGAGACCGGTGCTTAAGGGCGAGGCGCGGATGGGTCGGGTAGGTCAGATGGGGCGGGTAGGTCGGGTGAGTTGATCAGTAGGCCAGGTCCTTTTGGACCCGGCATCAACCAAGCAGCCTCGCGACGATCGCTTCGCTCGCCTTGAGCATCTCGTCGATTTTGTCCGCCTGTTTGCCGCCGGCTTCCGCGAAATCAGGGCGTCCGCCGCCGCCGCCACCGACGATGGGAGCGATCTCTTTCACGATCTGACCCGCTTTGACGCGGCTGGTCAGATCCGCAGTCACGGCGACGACGATCTGGACCTTGCCGTCGGTCGCCGACGCCAGGACGACGACGCCGCTCTTGATTTTCTCTTTGAGCGAGTCGGCGACGCCGCGCAGCGCGTCCTTGTCCAGCCCGCTGACCTTGCGACGCGCGAGCTTGACGCCGTTGATCTCCACCGTGTCGTCATCGCCGGACGCCCCTCCACCCAGGGCGACCTTCGTCTTGAGTTGCGAGACTTCGCGCGTGAGACGCTTCGTCTCACTGTGCAGCTTGTCGATGGCTTCAACCGCTTGGTCTTCGTTGACGTGCAACGCTTCGACGATGCGCTCGAGCGCAGCGCGCTGATGTTGGGCCCACGCGACGGCGTCCGCACCGGTGACGGCCTCAATGCGACGCACGCCAGCTGCGACGCCGCTCTCGCCGACGACCGCGAAGAACCCAATGTCGCCCGTCGCGCGGACGTGCGTGCCGCCGCACAGTTCCATGCTGAACCCAGGCACGCTGACGACGCGGACCTTGTCGCCGTACTTTTCGCCGAAGAGCGCCATCGCGCCCGCGTCGATTGCCTCCTGCGTGGACCGCACCTCGGTCGTGACGGTCGTGTTCTTGTAGATCTGCTCGTTGACGATGCGCTCGATTCGGTCGAGTTCCTCGCGCGTCACGGGTTGGAAATGGACGAAATCGAAGCGCAGCCTCTCCGGCGAGACGAGGGAGCCGGCTTGCTTGACGTGCGGGCCGAGCACCTGTCGCAGCGCCGCGTGGAGCAGGTGCGTCGCGGTGTGATTGCGCCGCGTGGCGTCCCGACGTTCGACATCCACCTCCGCGCTAACATGGTCACCAACGTGGAAGGTTCCTGACGTCACGCGAACGATCTGGGCGCGAGGAACACCCGGCAAAACTCGAACGACTCCCTGCACATCGGCCGACGCGTCGCTGGCTTCGCTAAAGATTCTGCCCGTGTCGGAAACTTGACCTCCGGCTTCAAGATAGAACGGACTTCGCGCCAGAACGATGTAGCCTGATTCTCCCTGGTGAAGCGCTTCGACCGAGCCCCTGGCTTCGTCGAATAGAGCCACGAGTTTAACGGGTGTTGTCTGCGTCTCTTCGTAGCCCTCGAAGCGATCGCCCCACCCTTCAAGGCGTTGAAAATTCTCTATGGAAAAGACCTCGCTCTTCCGCCCGCCGCCGAACGTGCTGCCCGCCCGCGCCTTGTCTCGCTGGCCTTCCATCGCCTTGTCGAAACCTTGACGATCGACTCTCACGTCGTACGTCGCCGCCGTGTCCTCGATGAAATCGTAGGGAACGCCGAAGGTGTCGTAGAGACGGAACGCTGCCGCACCAGACAGGAGATGATCAAAAGAGTCCTGGGCCTTGAAGATTTCGGCTTCGAGTCGCGGCAATCCTTCGGCGAGTACTGCGCCGAAGCGGGTTTCCTCGGCGACGATCGTCTTCTCGATCGTCTCTCGATTCCTCCGGATTTCCGGATACGCATCACCCATCTGACGGTCAAGTACGGCGACGAGGCTGTGCAAGAACGGTTCGGTGAGTCCCAAATGTCTGCCGTGCCGCATCGCCCGCCGCATGATTTTGCGCAGCACGTAACCCCGCCACTCGTTCGATGGCATCACGCCATCCCCGATCAGGAACGTGGTCGCTCGGATATGGTCAGCGACGACACGCATCGAGATATCAAACGGTTCCATCGAACCGCCGTGTTTCATGTGCGCGAATCTGCCAATCTCCGCGAGAATCGGCATGAACAGATCCGTGTCGTAGTTCGACTCCTTCTTCTGCAGCACCGACGTGACGCGCTCGAAGCCCATTCCGGTATCGATCGACCGCGCGGGCAGGGGAGTCAGCGTGCCGTCCGCGCTCCGCTCGAACTCCATGAAGACGTTGTTCCAGATTTCGACCTCGGGATCTTTGCCGGTCCCGCGCACGAAATAGATCTCGGAGCAGCGCCCGCACGGGCCCGTGTCGCCCATCTGCCAGAAGTTGTCGTCGGTGCCGAACTCCAGAATGCGATCGGACGGCACGCCCAGTTTGCGCCAGACGCCGTACGCCTCGTCGTCTCGCGGGATGCCGCTCTCGCCTTTGAAGATCGACACGACGAGCTTGTCGGCCGGCAGTTTCCAGACCTCGGTGAGGAGCTTCCACGCGAAAGGCAGCGCAGCATCTTTAAAATAGTCGCCGAACGAGAAATTGCCGAGCATCTCGAAGAACGTGTGATGGCGGAACGACGGTCCGACGTTGTCGAGATCGTTGTGCTTGCCGCTGACCCGCATCACCTTCTGCGCCGTTGTCGCGCGCGTGTAGTCGCGCTTCTCCCGGCCGAGGAACACGTCCTTGAACTGGTTCATCCCCGCGTTCGTGAAGAGCAACGTCGGGTCGTCTGAGGGCACAAGCGGCGAGCTCGGCACGACACGGTGACCGTTCTTCTTGAAGAACTCAAGGAAGGATCCGCGGATCTCGTTCGAGGTCATCGATGCAATTGAACCACGAAGTGAACCACAAAGGCCACGACGACCACAAAGGTGGAAGCGTGGGCTTTTACTCTTTGTGGTCTTTGTGGTTCTTCAACGCTGCCAGGGCGCGGTCGTGCTCGAAACCCTGGCCGAGGAGGAAGCGGTAGAGCCGCTGGAACTCGCGATCGTCGGCGATCGTAGCGCGGCCGCGGAGGCGCTTCCGCAACGCCGCTTCAATCTGCGCCTCGTCGTCAATCCCGTCAAACACCTCGTCCACGGCGCGCCGCGCGATCGCCTTCGCGATTCCGGCCCGCTCGATCTGCATCCGCACGCGCAGCTTCCCTCGTCTTCGGACCGACGTCTCGGTGCGCGCGATCGCTTCGGCGACCCGGGCATCGTCGATCGCGCGCTCGTCGCGCAGGCGCGCGATCGCCGCGTTGATGTCGTCGGCCGTGTGCGCCTTGCGGGTGAGTCGCTGCCGGACCTGCACTTCCGACAGCTCGCGCCGGGCAAGCAACTTCAGCGCGTCGATGTAAGCGGACATGGCTCGCCTGAACGGCTCGCCCTACGAACCAAAGCGCGTGATTTCCGGAGAGCCGACGACGGACTTGGCCATCGAGTCGCGGCCCATCTCGGAGGTGGTCGAGATCCCCTGCACCTTCAGCTTGAATTCGTCGACGTTGCTCGCCCAGCGCAGCGCCTCTTCATACGACACGAGGCCCTGCTCGAACAGACCGAAGATCGACTGGTCGAACGTCTGCATCCCGTACTGCGACGTGCCCGCGGCGATGGCGCCGTGGATCTGGTGCGTCTTTTCCTTGTCGACGATGCAGTCGCGGATGAAGGGGGTGCTGATCATCACCTCCACCGCCGGCGCGCGGCCTTGGCCGTCGATCCTGGGCATCAAGCGTTGTGAAACGACGGCTTTCAGCACCGCGGCGAGCTGCATGCGGATCTGCTTCTGCTGGTGCGGCGGAAACACCGCGATGATGCGGTTGATCGTTTCGGTCGCATCCAGCGTGTGCAGCGTGGAGAAGACCAGGTGGCCGGTTTCGGCCGCGAGCAGACCGGTCTCGATCGTCTCGAAGTCACGCATTTCGCCGACCAGGATGACGTCCGGGTCCTGCCGCAGCGCGGCGCGCAGGGCCTGGGCGAACGACTTCGTGTCGACGGCGACCTCGCGCTGGTTCACCATCGACTGGTGATCCCGGTGCAGGAACTCGATCGGATCCTCGACCGTCATCACGTGCGCCGAGCGTGAATTGTTGATGTAGTCGATCATCGCGGCGAGGCTCGTGCTCTTGCCGCTGCCCGTCGTTCCCGTGACGAGCACGAGGCCGCGTTCTTCGGCGGCGATCTTCTTGAGGATTTGCGGCAGCCCCAGCTCGTCTATCGTGCGGATCTGCATCGGGATGACGCGGAGGACGAGGCCCACTGTCCCGCGCTGCTGAAAAACGTTGCAGCGAAAGCGGCCGAGGCCGGGCACGCTGTACGCGAGGTCGATTTCCTGCGTGTCCTTGAATTTTTCGCGGTGCGTCGACGACATGATCGCCGCGCTCATCGCGACGACGTCTTCGTGGTCGAGCTTCTTCTCCTTGGTCGCCGCGGTCAAGGCGCCGCGCACGCGCATCATCGGGAAGGTGCCGACCTTCAGGTGGAGGTCGGAGGCTCCGCTTTCGACGGCGATTTTCAAGAGATCGTTAACGTGCATCGATTTCAGGAGGCTGGAGGCTGGGGGCTAGAGGCTGGAAAAGCCTTTCGCTAGCCTCCAACCCCTAGCCTCTAGCCTCCACGGTTTCCTTCGCGTAGACATACGTCAGCCAGCCGTGACGATCCGGCGTCTCACCGTTGATGACGTCGAAGAACGCGCGCTGCAGCGCCTCGGTGATCGGGCCGCGCCGCCCTTCGCCGACGACGATCTTGTCGATCGACCGGATCGGCGTGACTTCGGCCGCCGTGCCGACGAAGAAGACTTCGTCCGCGATATAGAGCGACTCGCGCGGGAGCACGCCCTCCACGACCGTGAACCCGAGATCCTTGGCCAGCGTGATCACCGAGTCGCGCGTGATGCCGCCGAGGATCGACGAGCCGAGCGCGGGCGTGTGGATGACGCCGTCGCGGACGATGAAGAGGTTCTGTCCGCTGCCTTCACTGACGTTGCCGTACACGTCGAGCGCGATGCCCTCGGAATAGCCGTCGGCGATCGCTTCCATCTTGATCAGCGCGGAGTTGGCGTAGTTCGCGCCGCTCTTCGCCATGGCCGGCAGCGTGTTCGGCGCCATGCGCGACCACGACGAGACTTTGACGTCCACGCCCTCCTCGAGCGCGTCCTGGCCCAGGTACTTCCCCCATTCCCACAGCAGAATCGCCGCGTCGACGGGGCAGTGGACCGGATTCACGCCCAGCTCTCCGTAACCGCGATAGAGAATCGGCCGGATGTAGCACGCCTTCATCTGGTTCGCGCGGATCGTGTCAAGGACCGCCTTCTCCCAGCCGCTCAAGTCCAGCGAGTACTCCATGCGATAAATCTTGGCCGAGTGCTGCAGGCGCCGCATGTGGGCGTCCAGCCTGAAGCAGGCCGACCCCTTCGGCGTCGCATAGCACCGCGCGCCCTCGAAGACGCTGCTGCCGTAGTGGACGACGTGCGACGCGACGTGAATCGTCGCATCCTTCCAGTCGACCAGCTTACCGTTCATCCAAATCTTGCCCGTGCCCGGAAATGGCATCGAAGAACCCTCAGCACGAATTCTATTGGGTAATGGGGTAATTTGGTAAGTGGGTAATTGCCGCCGGCGCACTTCGCGCGATTACACAATTACCCATTTACTCAACGACTCAATTCATCGCGCGCTCACTGCGCTTCGCCGCAAAAGGGACACCGATCCGAGCGCGCGTGGAGCGGCTTGCGACACTGCCAGCAGAAGCGGGGCGCCGCCGACGTGTCGCGCGCCTTGAGACGGGCCTGAATGTCCTGGCTCTCATCGGCGACGCCGGCGCCCGCCGGCGCGGAGGCGCGCGGTGTCCGCCGTGGGCCGCTCGTGCGCGCGGCCAGCACATCGTCGAGCAGCTCGCCCGCGCGCTGGTAGCGCGCGTGAATCTCCGGCGCCATCGCCTTGAGGACGATGTCGTTGAGGGTCTTCGGGATTTTCGGATTCTTCAGCCGCGGCGCCGTCAGCAATTCGCCGCTCATCAGCCGGGCGAGATCGGCGGGCGACGGCGTGTCGTAGGGCAGCACGCCGGTCAGCATCTGGTACATCGAGACGCCAAGCGAGTAGATGTCCGACGCGAAAACCGCCTTGCCGTGGAACTGCTCCGGGGCCATGTACGGCGGGCTGCCGATGACGGTCGTGCCGTGCGCGGCGATCTCGAGAAAGCGCGACGTGCCGAAGTCGGCGACCTTGAGCAGCCCGTTTTCGGAGACGAGGACGTTCGACGGCCGGAGATCGCGATGCAGGACGCCTTGCTTGTGGGCGTAGTCGACGGCGTTGCTGATCTGGCAGGTGTAGTCGAGCGCGCGCGCCAGGTCGAGCGCGCCTTCGCGCGCGATGATCGACTCGAGCGTCTCGCCCGGCACGAACTCCATCACGATGAAGAAGACGTTCTCCTGCTTCTCCGCGGTCAGGATCGTGACGATGTTCGGGTGGTTGAGGCTGGCGAGCAGCCGCGGCTCGCGCAGCAGCTCGCCGAAGTCCACGCCCTGCTTGTGCGGAACCTTGAGCGCGACCTTCTTGTCGATCCACGTGTCTTCGGCGAGGTACACCGTGCCGAAGCCTCCGCTGCCGATCGTCGAGAGGATTTTGTATTTCCCGACAATCTGACCGCGAAAGAACATCCGCGCAGAGTATACCAGCCTTAGTACCAGC
>JACPZV010000039.1 GCA_016195295.1 Acidobacteriota bacterium | reverse complement strand
CGGCAAGACGACGACGCTCTACGCCGCGCTGTCCGAGATCAAGTCGGTCGAGGACAAAATCATCACGATCGAAGACCCGGTCGAGTACCAGTTGACGGGCATCACGCAGATTCCGATCAACGAGAAGAAGGGCCTGACATTCGCGCGCGGGCTGCGATCGATCCTGCGGCACGACCCGGACAAGATCATGGTCGGCGAAATCCGCGACAACGAGACGGCGCAGATTGCGATCAACTCGGCGCTCACCGGGCATCTGGTGTTCACCACCGTGCACGCCAACAACGTGCTCGACGTGCTCGGCCGCTTCCTGAACATGGGCGTCGAAGCGTACCAGTTCGTCTCCGCCCTCAACTGCGTCCTGGCGCAGCGTCTCGTCCGAACGATTTGCCTCCACTGCAAGCGGCCGGCGAAGGTCACGCGCGCGCTCCTCGAGGAATCAGGTCTCGATCCGGCGATCGAGCGCACGCACACGTTCCACGAAGGCGTCGGGTGCATCGAGTGCGGCGGCACGGGCTACAAAGGCCGGACCGCCATCTGCGAGCTCCTCGACCTGAGCGATCACATCCGCGAAATGATTCTGGAGAAGCGCCCGACCTCGGAAATCAAGAAGGCGGCCCGCGAAGAGGGGATGCGGTTCCTGCGTGAGTCGGCGGTCGAGCGCGTGATGGACGGCATCACCACGCTGCGCGAGATCAACAAAGTGACGTTCGTCGAATGAGCATCTTCTCCACCCTGCGGAACGCGCCCGCGCCGGCCGCCGCCGTCGAGATTGCCTCGGGGCGCGTGTCCGCGGCCTGTCTCGAGTGGCGCGGCCAGGAGGCCGTGGTCGCGGCGCACGCCACCGAGCCATTGCCCGACGGCGCGCTCACGCCGGCGCTGACCACGGCCAACACCCACGATCGCGCGGCCCTCGTCGGGGCGATCGGTCGGGTGCTCGATCGCGTGGGCGGCCCGCGCCGCGTCGGGCTCGCGATCCCCGACGTGGTCGCCAAAGTCTCGCTCGTGCGCTTCGAGCAGGTGCCGGCACGCGCCCAGGATCTCGATCAACTCGTGCGGTGGCAGGTGCGAAAGACGGCACCGTTCGCGATCGAGGACGCGCAAGTGAGCTACGTGCCCGGCCTCCGCGTGCCGGAAGGACAGGAGTTCATCGTCTCGATCGCGCGCCGTGCCGTCATCGAGGAGTACGAAGGCCTGTGCGCGGAAGCCGGCGCGTACGCCGGGCTCGTGGATCTGGCGACCTTCAACGTGATCAACGCGGTGCTGGCCGGCGCTCCGCCGCCTCCCGCCGACTGGCTGCTCGTGCACGTCGCCACGGATTACACCTCGATCGCGCTGATGCGCGGAACCGACCTCATTTTCTTCCGCAATCGCGCCGCCGACGCCGACGGCACGCTCGCCGATCTGGTCCATCAAACGGCGATGTACTACGAAGACCGCCTCAAGGGCGCGGGGTTCGCCCGGGTGATAGTGGCGGGTGCGTCCGGCGCGGGAGCGCGGCAAACGGGCGACATCGATCAAGTGCGGCGGAGTCTGGAAGAGCGATTGGCGACTCCTGTCGACACGGTCGACCCACGCGCCGCCGCGGCCATCGCCGATCGCATCACGGCCTCGCCGACGCTGCTGGACACGCTGGCGCCGCTCGTCGGACTGCTGTTGCGCGATCACGAGCGGCAGGGCGCGATGGTGTGATGTGGTGATGGTGTGATGTGGTGACGGTGTGATTCGCACCAATCTGGCGACGCGGCCGTTCTACAACGAGCACGCCGTCCATCTCTGGCTGGCGGCGGTTGCGCTCGCCGTTGTCGCCGCCACCATTTTCAATGTGTCGCGCGTTGCCCGCTATTCGCGAAGCGACACGCAGCTGGCGACGCAAGCCTCCCAGGATGAAGCGCGCGCCGCCACCCTCCGTCAGCAGGCGTCGCGCCTGCGCGCCAGCCTCGATCCGAAGCAAGTCGCGTTCGCGTCCGCCGAGGCCCACGAAGCCAACGACCTGATCGACCGTCGGACGTTCTCCTGGACGGAGTTGTTCAACCGCCTGGAGACCACGCTGCCGGATGACGCCCACATCGCGGCCGTGCGGCCGAAGATCGATCGCGCGGGCGGGATCGTGCTGACGATCAGCGTGGCGGCGCGCTCGGTGGACGACGTCAGCAAGTTCATGGAGCGCCTCGAAGCGACGGGCGCCTTCGCCAACGTCAACACGCTCGAAGAGCACTTCGATGACCAAGGCCTGCTCCAATCGGTCCTCGAAGCCGCCTACGTTCCAGGATCCGTCAAGCCAGTCCGACCGGCCGGAGCCACCGAGTGATGCTCTGGAAACGCATCCTCGGCGAGAAGCGCGCGCTCATCATTCCGCTCGCCCTCGGCGTCGTCGCGAACGTCGCCGCGTACGTCATCGTCGTGCGCCCGCTCGGCATCAAGTCCGCCGGAGCGGCCGACCGTGCGGCCGCCGCCGCCAAGGCGCTGCGGGCCGCGGACGGCGAGGAAGCGGCGGCTCGGGCGCTCATGGCGGGCAAGGCGCAGGCGGATCAAGAACTCTCGACGTTCTACGACAAGGTCTTGCCGGCCGATCAGTCATCGGCCAGACGCCTGACGTACGCGATGGTCCCGGAGCTCGCGCGCAAGACCAACGTGAAGTTCGTCGAGCGCCACTCCGAACTCGACCCGTCGATGCGCGGATCGAGGCTCGGTCGCCTGAAGACTCGCGCGTCCTTCCAGGGCGAGTACGAGAGCCTGCGCCAGTTCATCTACCAGCTCGAAGGCGCGCCCGAGTTCGTCATCATCGACGACGTGACGCTGGCACAGACCGATCCGGCCAAACCGCTGCTGCTGACGCTCGATTTCTCGACGTACTTCCGCCTGGGGGCCAATGGCCGCTGACCGTCGACGACAGTGGCTCCTCGGGGCCCTCGCCTTGGCGCTCGCCGCCGCGGTTTACCGCGTCTGGCCGACCACGTCTGCCTCGACGGCCGCAGCGTCTAACCGAGGAGGCACGCCGCAGGCCGCATCACGAGCGGCGGGACCGCAGGCGTCGCCAGCGAGTGGGACGGAGACGCCCGACGTGCACCTTCGGGCGCTCTCGGGTGATCGTGTGAAGCCGGTCGACGAGGAGCGGAACCTGTTTCGGTTTAAGCCGAAGCCGCCACCGCCGCCGCGTGTGCAACCGACAGGGTCGGGCGCTTCGGCGCCGTCGGGGCCGCCGCCGCCCGCGCCGCCGCCGCCGATGGCGCTGAAGTTCATCGGCCTCCTCGAGACCGGAGATCAGAAGCCGAAGATTGCGATCTTGAGCGACTCGGCGGGTCACGTGTTCTACGGCACCGAAGGCGGCCCGCCGATCGAGGGGCGGTATCGCATCTTGAGGATCGGCGCGGAATCGATTGAGATGTCGTATCTGGATGGCCGCGGGCGGCAAACGCTTCGCCTCTCGGGATCGTGAGACTTATGATCACACGGCTCAACGGGTTCCTCGTCCTGCTCGTGTTGGGCGCCGCGACCGGCGGCTGCGCGGCGGGCAAGGCGTTCCGCCACGGCGAGAGCGCCATGCGCGACGGCAAGCTCGACGAAGCCGTGGCGGCGTATCGCCAGGCCGCGCAGGCCGCGCCGGGCAAGGCGGACTATCAGATCGCGCTGCAGCGCGGCATGCAGGCGGCGTCACGCGCGCATCTCGAGAAGGCCCGCGACTTCGAGACACAGGATCAACTCGAAGCCGCGCTCGGCGAGTACAAGCAGGCGAGCGAGTACGATCCGAGCAATCGGTCCGCGGTCGCCAAGGTCGCCGGGCTCGAGCGAACGATTCGCGACCGCATCGAGGCGTCGCGTCCGCGCCCGGCCATCGAACAGATGCGTGAGCGCGCCCGGGCCGCGTCGGCGCCGCCGGCGCTGATCAATTTCACGACGCCTCTGCCGCGCATTCGCTACACCAACGCGAGCCTGCGTGACATTCTGAATTCAATTGCCGACGTGACCGGCATCAACATCACCTACGACCGGGAAGTCGTGGATCGGTCGGCGACCGTGCAGCTGGACGGCGTCACGCTCGAACAGGCGCTGAACCAGATCATGACGCAAAACCAGCTCTCGTACAAGGTCATCAACGTGCGGTCGATCTTCGTCTTCCAGGACATCGCGACGAAGCACGCGCAGTACGACGAACAGGTCGTGCGCGTGTTCTACGTCTCGCACGCCGATGCCACCGAGCTGACGCAGATCCTCAGCACGATCGTCCGCCTGCCGGGCATCCCCATTCAGCCCGCGATCATCGCGAACAAGACCGCCAACACGATCACGGTACGAGGGACCGCGGCCGTCGTGCAGATCCTGGAAAAGATCATCCAGCAGAACGACAAGCCGCGCGCCGAACTCGTGATCGACGTCGTCATCATGGAAGTCGATCGGAACCGCACGAAGAGCTACGGCATCAATTTGTCCGACTACTCGCTTGGCACCATCTTCTCCCCGGAAGTGTCGCCGAACGCCACAACAACGCAGACGCAGGCCGGAACGGGGGGCACGGCCGGCACGACATCGACCACGACGGGCCAGTCGACGCCGCCGAGCGCGGTCAAGTCCCCTCCGGTGTTCAACCTCAACACGATTTCGCGCGGCGTGAGCACGGCCGATTTCTATCTCGCCGTGCCGACGGCGATCGCGAACTTCCTGGAGACCGATTCACACACGAAGATCATCGCGAAGCCGCAGCTTCGCGGCGCCGAAGGCGCGAAGCAGACGCTGAAGCTCGGCGATTCGATTCCGGTCATCTCGACGAGCTATACGCCCATTGCGACGGGAGGCGCGGGCGTGAACCCACTCAGCTCGTATCAGTACAAGGACGTCGGCATCACGGTGGACATCACGCCGCGCGTGACGCTCGAAGGCGACATCTTGCTGGATTTGAACATCGAAGACACCTCGCGCAAGGCGGACGTCGTGATCGCCGGGATCAACATTCCGGCGTTCGGACAGCGGAGCGTCACGACGCGCCTCAGACTGCGGGACGGCGAGTCGAACCTCCTCGCCGGCCTGTTGCAGGAGCAGACGCAGGATACGGTCAGGGGCTTCCCGGGCGCGATCCACGTGCCGGTGCTGAAAGACTTGTTCTCGGGCAACACGCGGAGCGCGGATCAAACCGACATCGTGATGCTGTTGACCCCCCATATCGTGCGGACGCACGAAATCACCGAGGAGGACCTCAAGCCGATCTACATTGGCTCGCAGCAGAACCTCGGCGTCGGCGGGCCGCCGCCGCTCATCGCGCAGCCGCCCGTAGCCGAGCTGACGCCCGCGCCCGCGAGCCCGGCGCCGCCCGCCGCTGCGCCGCCACAGAATCTGCAGCGCGGTCCCGGCGGAACAACGGTCGCCGCGCCGCCAGGCTCGTCGCCGGTGCCCGGCACGGTGCTCGTACCGCCGGCTCCCGTGCCGCCTTCACCGAACATCGTCTCGTCAACCGGACCCGAGACGCCGACGCCAACGGCGCCAGCCGCCGCGGCTCCGGCGACAGCAGCGCCTCCCGCGCAGGCGCCGGCCGCGCCAACACCCGCTCCGGCGCCGACGCCGGCCGCCCAGACCGCCGCGACCGGCACGCCGACGACGACGCCGGGGATCGGCTCGGCGCAAGTGATCATTTCGCTGCCCGCGCCGCCGATGCGCGTCGGTGGAGGCCCGTATACCGTGCCGTTGTCGATTGTGGATGCCTCGCGCATTTCGACCATCACGCTGACGCTGGTGTACGACCCGACGAAGCTGCGCGTCCGCACGGTGCAGGAGGGGAGCTTCATGCGGTCCGGCGGCGTCAACGTGACGTTCACGCAGCAGGTGGGAGCCAATCGCGTCGACATCACGCTCGTACGCTCGGCGGATGCAACGGGCGCATCGGGCACCGGGCTGCTCGCCGCCGTCCTTTTTGACGCGATCGCGCCCGGCGCGACGACGTTCACCGCGAGCGGGACCGCCACCGGACCGGGCGGCGCGGCGATGGGGCTGCGCTTCACGCCGGTGACCTCGACGATTCAGCAATGAGGACCGGAATACGATCGCTGAAGGGCGTAGGGCTGAGGGCTGAGGGCTACACGTTCGTCGAGCTGCTGGTCGTCGCGACGATTGTCTTGATCCTCGCGTCGGCCGTCATGCCGCTCGCGAAAGTCACGGCCACGCGCACGCGCGAGGCCGAGCTGCGTCGGGCGCTGCGCGAGATGCGTACGGCCATCGACAAGTACAAGGATGCCGCCGACCTCGGACAAATCGGCGCGACCGATCTGAAAGTGGGCGCCGAGAATTACCCGCCGGACCTCGACACGCTCGTCGAAGGCGTGACGGCGGCCAGCGACGCCACGGGCCGGAAGCTGAAGTTCCTGCGGCGCATTCCCGTGGATCCGATGACGCACGGCACCGACTGGGGTAAGCGATCCGTCCAGGACAAGGCGGATTCGACCAGCTGGGGCGGACAGAATGTGTTCGACGTGTACACGACGTTCAGCGGCACGGCGCTGGACGGAACCAAGTACAAAGACTGGTGAATTGGGTAATTGAGGAGTTGGGTAAGTGGGTAGTTGATTGGGTAATTGGATGGGTGGATCGAAATGATGGAGTTGAGGCGAATGCTGCGGCGCGCGCGATTGAATACCGGCGCGCTCGGCGGCGGTAATTACCCAATTACCCAACTACCCAATTACTCAATTCGGGCTCAATCGGGCTTCACCATGATTGAGCTGCTCGTCGTCCTGACCCTCATCGTCGTCCTCGCGTCGATGGGGTTGACGCAGTACCGGCACAGCGTCATCTACGCTCGCGAGTCGACGCTCAAGGAAGATCTCTTTCGGATCCGCGACGCGATCGATCAGTACTACGCCGACAAAGGCCAGTATCCGAGCACGCTGGATGCGCTGGTGAGCGACGGCTATCTCAGGAAAATCCCCGACGATCCCTTCACGAAGAGCAACAGCTCCTGGCAGACGGTTCCCGCCGAACCCGATCCCAACAACCCGACCGCGGAGTCCGGCGTGTTCGACATCAAGAGCGGATCGGACGCGACCGCGATGGACGGATCGAAGTACGCGGACTGGTGAGATGCACGTCGTCCTCCAGCGGTGATGGTCAGAGGACTCTGCTACTCTGAACGGTAACGGTCATGAAGAAAAAGCCAAGCCTGACGCGCGCAAGGATCCTGAAGGCTCTACGCGTGCCCGCAGCCACCAAAAGCGAGGCAGCGACGTTGATTTTCTCGTCGACCTCGAGAGGCCCACGTACGACAACTTCATCGACCTGAACTTCTCGTTGGAGCGTCTCTTCCGTCGCAAGGTCGGCCTGGTGACGAGCCGCAGTCTCAATCCGCGCATTAAACCGTTCGTCGAGAACGAGGTCGCCTGGCATGAAGTCCGATGAGGTGTTTCTCAGGCACATACTCGACGAGCTGGACTTCCTACTGAAACACACACGCGGCGTCGATTTCGACAGGTTCGCAACAGACGACGTGTTGCGGCGAGCGTGCGCGAGAAGCCTCGAAATCATTGGCGAAGCCGTCAAGAACGTGTCGCAAGACTTCAGAAAGAAACACCAAGACATCGAGTGGACGAAGATCGCGGGTCTCAGGGACAAGCTGATTCACGGCTATTTCGACGTTGATTTGGGCATTCTGTGGGATGTGATCCAGAAAAAACTCCTGCCTCTGAGAGAGATACGAAGGCACAGGGTCCGCAGAATGAGCAACGGCGTTCTGCCGACCGCGGAGTCCGGCGTGTTCGACATCAAGAGCGGATCGGACGCGACGGCGATGGACGGATCGAAGTACGCCGACTGGTGAGACATCACAGACGAGCCTACGGCAGCGTAATCGTGGCCGTTCCCTGCGTCGAGCGGCCCAGCGTATCAGTGACGGTGACCTTGACCACGAAGGACGCGCCCGAACCGGCTGTGTAGGCGTGGCTCTTCGTCACGGTTCCGCTGAGACCACCCAAACTGTCAGAGGCCCCGTCCCCGTAATCGATCGTGGCGTCAGTGATGTTCACGCCTACCGGCGCCGTCACCTGGATCTGGAATGAGACCGTCGTCGTTGCGGTATGAGCGCCGGTCGGTACGGCTGGAGTAATGTTGATGGTTGGGTTCGGCACCGGAATCACCGTAACGAAACTCGACACAGTGACTGTGTTGCCGGCGGCGTCGGTCAGCGTCCCGGTGACCGTGTAGGATCCGGCGGTCTTGAAGACGTGCGCGACGACCGTGCTCGCACTGATCGCGCCCAGGTCCTGAGCCGTCGAACCGTCGCCCCAATCCACGTGCACGTTTTTCACCGAGTCGCCGGTGTTGGCCGGCACGCCGGGCACGATCGTGAATGACGCCGGCAAGCCGGCGCTTGGCGGATTCGTCGGCGCCGTGATAGTCAGCGTCAACGCGGCGGGAATGACCGTCACCGAGCTCGTGACCGTGACGATATTGCCGGAACCGTCGACGAGCGTCGCCGAGATCGTATAGACGTTCACGGCGTGATACACGTGCGAGACGACGCTGTTGCCTGTTATCGCGCCGAGCTGCTGCGTCGTGCCGTCTCCCCAATCGACGCTGACGCTCTTCACCGCGCTTCCGTTGGTCGTCGGCACGGTCACGGCGAACGTGAACGAGGCCGGCAAGCCGATGGTCGGGAGGGTCGTCGGCGGCGTGATGACGAGCGTCGGCGCCGCGGCGACCGCCACCGTGACGGTGCCGGATGCCTGGCCAGCCGTCGTTCCGGTCGTACCCGTCGTTCCGGTATTCGTGGTCGTCGTCCCTTGCGCGCCGACGCTCGCGGTCACCACCGCCTGCGTCGACGTCTTCAGTGTCGTCACCGCGACGCCATTGGCGTCGCTCGTGACGATGAGCGGATCGAGCGTGCCGGCCGTTGTCGAAAATGTCACGGGCGCTGAACTGAGCGCGTTCCCGTTGATGTCGAGCACGGTGGCCGTGATCGTCGACGAGCCACCAAGCGCGGGCACGAGTGTCGGACTCGCGCTGACGACGACGCGACCGACGGCGGCCGTGCCGATCGCAATCTTGACCGCGTTGTTCCCGCTCGCGCTGACGCCGCCCGAGAGCGCCGAGAT
>JACPZV010000464.1 GCA_016195295.1 Acidobacteriota bacterium | reverse complement strand
CTCGACGAGTTCTACAACGGCCCGATCTTTCCGGAGACCCGCAAGCCGTCTCGCGTCGCCGAGAGTCGAGCGACGTACGGCTCGCCTTCCCCTCGTCGTCGTCGACGGTGAAACTGCTCGTCGATACCTGTGCGTTCCTATGGATCGCCGGGGGAGGGCGTCCGCTCCCACCGGGCGCGGCCGCAGCGTACTCGTCCCAGGACAACGACGTCTACTTGAGCGCGGCGTCCGCGTGGGAAATCGCGATCAAGCATTCACTGGGTCGCTTGCCGCTCCCAGTGCCACCGCATCGGCTCGTCTTCGAGGAACGCGAGCGACGGGGTCTTGAGTCGCTCCCGGTCGACGAGGAATCGGCCCTTCACGTCGCACGGTTGCCTCCGCTCCACGCCGATCCGTTCGATCGCCTGATCGTGGCGCAAGCCATCGTTCACGGTTTGACGATTCTCACGCCGGATCCTTTCATCCATCGGTACCCTGCTCGCACGCTTTGGTGAAACGATCGGAGCGCCGATGACTCTTTTCGACCAGCTGACCCGCGCGCGTGTCTTCGACCTCGAGCAGCCGCGCTTTGCCGGCATGCCGCTCCACCCGGCGCACAAACCCGGCTACTTCTACGCGCTCCATCGCCGGCATCGCGATTCGTATCGGCCGGCGCAATTCGGTCCGCGCACGGGCGCGTCGGGCGTCCTGACGATGATGGAGCACAGCGGGACGCACATTGACGCGCTGTGTCATCAGGCGTGCGACTTGAAGCTCTACGGCAACGTCGCGGTCGAGGATGTCGAGGGCGCCGATGGATTCAAGGCGCACGGCGCCGAGACGATGAAGCCCCTGCTGGGGCGCGGCGTGCTGCTGGATGTCGCCGGATGGAAGCAGGTCGAGTCGCTGCCGCCGCACTATTCGATCGGCGCCGACGAGCTCGACGCGTGCGCGTGCGCGCACGGAGTCGAGGTGCGCGCCGGGGACGTGCTGCTGGTGCGGACCGGGTACGCGCGCTATTGGAACGATGAGGCGACGTATCTGACGGCGGCAGGCGTGTCGAAGTCAGGCGGCATCTGGGCGGCGGACAAGAAGGTTGTGGCCGTGGGCGCGGACAACATGGCGTGGGACGCGATGGAAGATCGCGATCCCGAGACGAACATGACGCTCTTCGGGCACGTGCACCTGCTCGTCACCAACGGCATTCACATCATCGAGAATCTCAATCTCGATGCGCTCGCCGCCGCCGGACTGCGCGAATTCGGTTTCGTCGGTGTGCCGCTGAAGTTCCGTGGCGCGACGGGTTCGCCGATCAGACCCCTTGCTCTTGTCTAAGTGTGAAGTCTGAAGGCTGAAGTCTGAAGCAGAGCGTCTTCACACTTCAGACTTCACACTTAGTTGAGTGAGCAACTTCCAGGTCCCCGGGTATCGCCGCACGTCATGCACGGTCCTTTCGCGGACGGATGCGAGAACGACTTCGCGGGCGTGCTCGACTGCGCGGCGAAGACGGACAGCAGCTTCTGCAGGTCCGCGCTCTTGCACGACGGGCACGCGGGCGATTGATCGCCGCGGGTCAGGTACTCGAAGTGGTGGCCGCAGCCGCGGCACTCGTATTCAAAAAGAGGCATGCCGATATTCTACGCTCGGCTGCCGCCTTCGCGCCTCCGGCGCTTCGGCGAGCCTCGCCGCCCGCCCTACATGGCCAGACCCGGTGTCTAATCCCACGTGCGCCATCTTTCCATCCTTGTCATCCTGACGCTGACCGGGGCCTGCGCCGCGCCGAAGCGGCCGGTCGTGACGCCGGGGCCGTCGGCATCCGACCGTCTGGCTGCGGCTGACGCGCTCGTTCGGGCCGGCTGCTTCGATTGTCTGGCCTCGGCCTATCGCGAGTACGACGCCCTTCGGCGGAGCCCCGCGGTCGCCGATCTCGCGATGGCGGGAGCGATTCGCGCGAGCGCGCTCCTTGCCCTTCGCGAGCGCGAGATGGGCATGGTCGATGACGGCTATCTCGAGATCGCCCGCGACCTGGCGGGCCAGCCTGGTGCGCCCGCCGTCACCACGAAGCTGCTCGACATCGTCGGCGCGCTGCCGGGCGGACTGCTGTCGGTCGGCCGGCCGCCGAGCAGCGACGCGGATCTCGAGCGATCGCGGATCCTGCGCACGAACCGCGCGGCCTGGAAGGCGTGGCTTCGCGAGTCGACCGAGCTCGACGAACTGGCCGCCTACGCCTGGACGTCGCTGCTGTGTGGCTCGATCGAAGAACGCGACACCTCGGTGGACGAGATCTTCGCGGCCGTGTCCACGTTCCGCGACGCGCCGTTGCTGGCATTCAGACGCGCCACGTGTCGCGGGGTCGAGCCGGAACCGCTGACGTCGCTGCGCGATCAGGACTCGCGCTTCATCGAGGTATCGGCGCTGCTCGGCGCGTTCGCGGTCGGACGCCGGGATCTAGACGAGGCCGACAAGCAGTTTCAGGTCGCCTACGACTGGCACCCTCAATGGCCGCGCGTCACGCTGGCGATCGCCAACGTCGCGATGACCGGCGAGGAATTCGACCGCGCGCTCGAGTTCTACGACACAACGCTGAGCTTCGAGACGACCCCCGATGCGCTGCTCGGCAAAGTCCGCGCGCTGACCTACCTCGCCCGTTATCAGGACGCAATCACGACCGTGGACGTCATGCTCGCCGAGCGCTGGTATCCGGGCGATGGCCGCTATTGGCGTGCGCTGAACGAAGCCTCGCTCGAGCAGAACGACGCGGCCTGGGTCGACGTCGAAGCGGCGGACAAGCTGCTGATCAACGCGGAAGTGCCGAAGCTCACCGGCATCATCGCGTACCGGCGCCAGCAGCTCGACGTTGCGCGCGGGAAGTTCGATCTCTCGCACGAGCGGAATGCCTTCGACTGTGAAACGACCTTCTACCTCGGGGTCGTCCTCGCCGAGCAGCGGGCGTGGGAGCGGACGGCCGCCGTCTTGACCGACGCGGTCCACTGCCTGGACGAAGCCGAGCTGGCGCTGAACAAGGAGATCGCCACGATCCGCGCCTCGAAGGATCCGCCGGCGCGGCAGGCGCGCCAGATCGCGCGGCGCGAGCAGCTGATCGTCAAAGGTCGCCGGATGATCGCGACGTCGTGGTTCAACACGGCGGTCGCGTACTTCAGCCTCTCGAGAAACGACGACGCCCGGCTGTGCGCGGAAAAAGTCGCCGACGATGAGCAGTTCGGCGCGCGCGCCCGGGAAATCCTCTCACGCCTGAAGTAGGCCGGGTCCTT
>JACPZV010000463.1 GCA_016195295.1 Acidobacteriota bacterium | reverse complement strand
GCGGCGGCAGCGCGATCCCCGGCGCGCCGTCGAACGAGCGAAAGGGATTGGGTTGCGACGCCCAGTCGAGGTAGCCGAGCGACTGGGCGAAGGCGTAGAAATGGTGCTTCGTGCCGTCGTGATAACGGAAGACCACGGGAATTTCAGATTTCGGAGTTCGGATTTCAGATTGAATTGGAGATTAACGACACACAATTCATCTGAAATCGAATCTGAATTCTGAATTCTGAAATCTGAATTCTCACGCCTGTCTGGCTTCCGCCGCCCGGCGATCCAGCTCCTGGACAGCTTCCGCGATCTGCGCGCGTCGCCGTTCGTTGGTCGTCGCGGCCGCCTGGCGCTCCAGCTCGAGGCGCGCGAGCCTCAACGACTCCAGCGCCTGCGCCTTCGCCGGATCGCGCACGACCGGGGTCTGCGCCCGCTGCCGCTCGCGCTCCAGTTCTTCCATGCGCTCCTGGATGCGCGACTCGGCGTCAATCAACCCTTCTCCGGCGTCTCCCATCGACTCGGCTCCTCAAGTGGACGTGCCCGTCCAGATTACCATCCTTCGCTGCGCCCGTACAGCCGCATTAGTAAGATGAAGGGATGTCGGCTCGATCCGGCGCCAATCCCCTGGCGCCCTTTCATCCGGCGGTGCGCGCGTGGTTCACCGGCGCCTTCGACGCGCCGACGCGCCCGCAGTCGCTCGGCTGGCCCGCCATCGCGCGCGGCGAGTCGACGCTGATCCTCGCGCCGACCGGCAGCGGCAAGACGCTGACCGCCTTCCTCTGGTGCCTCGATCGTCTGATGTTCACGCCGGCGCCGCCCACGCCGCTGCGCTGCCGCGTGCTGTACGTGTCGCCGCTCAAGGCGTTGGCGGTCGACGTCGAACGCAACCTGCGCGTACCGCTTGCCGGCATCGCGGCGGCCGCCGACGCGCGCGGTGACGCGTACATCACGCCGGCGATCGCCGTGCGGACCGGCGACACGCCGCAAACCGATCGCGCGCGATTTCGGCGCGAGCCCGCGGACATTCTGGTCACCACGCCGGAATCGTTGTATCTGATGCTCACGTCGAACGCACGCGACGCGCTGCAGTCGATCGACACGATCGTCATCGATGAAATCCACGCGCTCGTCCCCACCAAGCGGGGCGCGCATCTCGCGCTGTCGCTCGAGCGGCTGGAAGCGATCTGCCGCCGGTCGCCGCAGCGCATCGGTCTTTCGGCGACACAGCGCCCGCTCGACGAAGTGGCGAGGTTTCTGGGCGGGGCGGCGCAGTCCTCAGTCGCCAGTCGTCGGTCGCCAGTCGGTAGTCGCAAGTCTTCGGTCCCCAGCCCCCAGCCTCCAGCCTCCAGCATCGAGAACGAGTTCTCAGCGGCTCGGGCCTCCGTCCACTACCGCCCGGTCACCATCGTCGACGCGGGACACAAGAAAGCGCTGAAGCTGACGATCGACGTGCCCGTCGAGGACATGGCGAAGCTGACGACCGCCGACGAGTTGCCGAGCGGGCCGGCCAGTGTGGGCGACACGCGGCCGTCGATCTGGGCGGCGATTCATCCGCGGCTGCTCGAGCTGATTCGCGCGCACCGCTCGACCCTGATCTTCGTCAACAGTCGACGGCTCGCCGAGCGGCTGGCCGGCGCGCTCAACGAGCTGGCCGGCGAGACGCTCGTGCGATCGCACCACGGATCGATCGCGCGTCCCCAGCGCGTCGAGGTCGAAGAGCTGCTGAAGGCCGGCGCGCTGCGCGCGCTCGTCGCCACCTCGTCTCTGGAGCTGGGCATCGACATGGGCGCCATCGATCTCGTCGTGCAGATCGAAGCGCCGCCGTCGGTCGCGAGCGGGCTGCAGCGCATCGGACGCGGCGGCCATCAGGCGAACGCGGTCAGCGAGGGCGTCGTGTTTCCGAAATTCCGCGGCGACCTCGTCGCGTGCGCGGCCGTGTCGAAGGCGATGCACGAAGGCGCCGTTGAAGCCACGCGCTATCCGCGCAACCCGCTCGACATCGTGGCGCAACACGTGGTCGCGATGGCCTCGATGGACGAGTGGCGCGTCGACGATCTGTTCGCGACGATTCGCCGCGCCGCGCCGTTCACGGAGCTGGGCCGCGCCGTCTTCGACGGCGTGCTGGACATGCTGTCGGGCCGCTATCCGTCGGACGAGTTCGCCCAGCTGCGTCCGCGCATCACCTGGGATCGCGTCGCCGGCACGGTCGCGTCGCGGGAAGGCGCCAAGCGCGTGGCGATCGCCAACGGCGGCACGATTCCGGATCGCGGACTCTACGGCGTGTTCCTGATGGGCGCGCCGGAGGGTGCGGCCCGCGTCGGGGAACTAGACGAGGAAATGGTGTTCGAGAGCCGGCCCGGCGAGACGTTCGTGCTCGGCGCCTCGTCTTGGCGCATCGAGGAGATCACGCACGATCGCGTGCTCGTCTCGCCCGCCCCGGGACAGCCGGGCAAGATGCCGTTCTGGAAGGGCGATCGCGCCGGCCGGCCGCTCGAACTCGGCCTCGCGATCGGGCGGCTGACGCGCGACATGCTGCGTCTTCCGCCCGCCGCCGCGATCGAGCGGCTCACGCGCGAACACGATCTTGATGCTCGCGCCGCGGAGAATCTCCTCCAGTACCTCCGCGATCAGATGGCCGCCACCCGAGCCGTCCCCGACGCGGACACGATCGTCGTCGAGCGGGTGCGCGACGAGCTCGGCGACTGGCGCGTGTGCGTGCTCTCGCCGCGGGGCGGACGCATTCACGCGCCGTGGGCGATGGCCGCCGCCGCGAAGATCCGCGAAGAGACCGGCGTGGACGTCGAAACGATTTGGGGCGACGACGGGTTCGTCGTCAGGTTTCCGGACGTGGATCAACCGCCGGATCCGCGGCTGCTGTTGCCGGACCCGGACGAAGTGCAGGCGCTCGTGGTCCGCCAGCTTGGCTCGACGGCGCTCTTCGCGGCGAAGTTTCGCGAGAACGCGGCGCGGTCGCTGCTGCTGCCGAAGCGCCGGCCCGGCATGCGTGCGCCGCTCTGGCAGCAGCGCAAGCGCGCCCACGATCTGCTGGCGGTGGCGTCGCGCTTCGGTTCGTTTCCGGTCCTGCTCGAGACGTACCGCGAGTGTCTGCGCGACTTCTTCGACATGCCGGCGCTCGTCTCGACGCTTGCCGACGTCCGCAGCCGCAAAGTGCGGGTCGTGACCGCGGATTCCGACACGCCGTCGCCTTTCGCGGCGTCGCTGCTGTTCAGTTACGTCGCCAGCTTCCTCTACGACGGCGATGCACCGCTGGCCGAGCGTCGCGCGCAGGCGCTGGCGGTCGATCAGGCGCAACTGCGGGAACTGCTGGGCGACGCCGAGCTGCGCGAGCTGCTGGATGCCGAGTCGATGGAGATCGTCGAGCGACAGCTGCAGCGACTCGACCCGAACTATCAGGCCAAAAGCCGGGACGCCATTCACGACATGCTGCTGGCGATTGGCGATCTCACGCGTGAGGAGCTGCTCGCCCGATCGCTGACCGTCGACGCCGCGGCGGGCGTCGACGCGCTGATCGCGGCCCGGCGCGCGATCGACGTCCACATCGCCCGCGAACCGCGCATCATCGCGGTCGAGGATGCCGCGCGCGTGCGCGATGCGCTCGGCGTGGCGCTCCCCGAGGCCGTGCCCG
>JACPZV010000462.1 GCA_016195295.1 Acidobacteriota bacterium | reverse complement strand
GCGGTCGCCGCGATCACCGACATCCTGGAACGCCGGCGCGCGCAGGGCGCTAGCACGCTGACGCAGCAGCTCGCGCGCAACCTGACGGATCAGTTCGGTCTCAGCAACGAGAAGTCGTTCGAGCGGAAGATTCGTGAAGCGATTCTGGCGCTCCAGATCGAGAAGCGGTACACGAAGAAGGAGATCTTCACGATCTACTGCAACCAGATGTACCTCGGCCACGGCGCGTACGGCGTCGAAGCGGCGTCACGTCTGTACTTCAACAAGTCGAACACCCAGCTGAGCCTCGAGGAAGCGGCGCTCATCGCGGGGATCTTTCAAACGCCCGAGCGGCAGAGCCCGTTCGTCGACATGAAGCGCGCCACGGTGCGCCGCAACGTCGTGCTGCAACGCATGGCCGACGAGCGCTATCTGACGCAAGCGCAGGCCGACGCCGCCAAGCAGAAGCCGATCGTGACGCGCGGCCAGCCGAATCAACCGCCGGGCATCGCTCCGTTTTTCGTCGAAGAGGTTCGCAAACATCTCGAGCGGCAGTACGGCGCGAAGATGCTGTACGAAAACGGGCTCTCGGTCACGACCACGCTCGATCCGACGCTGCAGGAATTGGCGAATCGGACGATCGAGCGCGGGCTGCGCCGCTACGACAAGCGCCACGGCTGGCGTCGTCCGGCGCGCAACGTCCTCGCCGAGAAGCACACGATTGAGGGCTTCAGGGACGACCGGTGGCTTCGACCCGTCGTCGCCGGCGACGTCGTGCCCGCGGTCGTCGTCACCGCGCCTCAGACAGGGGTGGCGCGGCTGCGCGTCGGGAAGTACCGCGCGGACCTGGGACGCGAAGGCTACGCGTGGACGCACCGCGCGTCCGCGGCGGACTTGTTCGAACCTGGCGATCTCGTCGAGGTCGCGATCGCCAAACTCGATGAAGCCGGCGCGACCGCAACCGTCACGCTCGAGCAAGCGCCTGCCGCCGAAGCGGCGCTCGTCGCGATCGAGAATCGCACCGGCCAGATCAAGGCGATGGTCGGCGGATGGAGCTTCACGCGGAGCAAGTTCAATCGTGCGGTGCAGGCGTACCGGCAAATGGGATCGACCTTCAAGCCGGTGGTCTACACGACCGCGGTCGACCGCGGGTACACGCCGGCGTCGATTCTCGACGATTCGCCGGTGACGTACACGACCGACACCGGCCAGATCTACGAGCCCAAGAATTACGATCACAAGTTCGACGGGCCCATCACGCTGCGCTGGGCGCTCGAAGAGTCGCGCAACGTTCCAGCGATCAAGATGATGGAGGCGCTCGGCCCCAAGGCCGTACTCGAGTACGCGAAGAAGTTCGGCTTCGAAGAAGATTTCCCGCCCTACTTGCCGATCGCGCTGGGCGCGGGCGACGCGACACTCCTCGAGGTGACGAGCGCGTACACGACGTTCCCGAATCAGGGCGTCCGCATGAAGCCGTACGCGGTGCTCAACGTGAAGGACCGCGACGGCAATCTGCTCGAGGAGAGCCGCGCGGAGCCGAGCGACGTCATTCGCGCCGACACGGCGTACGTCATGACGAACATCCTGCGCGGCGTCGTCGTGCGCGGCACGGGCAAAGCCGCCGCGGGTCTGGCAAGCGAGTGGCCGATCGCCGGGAAGACCGGCACGGTCGACGACAACACCGACGCCTGGTTCGTCGGCTTCGACCCGGACATCACGGTCGGCGTGTGGATTGGATTCGACGAGAAGAAGTCGCTCGGCACGCTCGAGCAGGGCGCGTACGTCGCCCTGCCGATGTGGATGGAGTTCATGCGGGCGTACATCGATGGCCGGCCGGACAAAGACGACCCGCCGGACTTCAAAGCGCCCGGCAACATCGTCTTTCTCAACGTGGACAAATCAAACGGCGCCGTCGTGCCGGCCGGGACGCCTGGAGCGATTCGCGAAGCGTTCATTGCGGGGACGCAGCCCGGAGCGAACAGCTTCGCTGTTCGCTAGGACGCCCTACCTGACTTACCTGCCCTACCCGCCTACTGCGTGCTCTTCCTAACCGTAATCGTCACACGCGCGATCTTTCCGACGCCGCTTTCCGCGAGCCACAGATTCCCGGCTTTGTCGATGTCCATGTTGCGGACCGTGCCGCCGCCGCTTGGAATCGGCCACGTGAGGAACTTCTTCGTTTCCGGATTGAACCGCACGAGCATGTTCTTCACATCGTCGCCGGTTTCGACGTACCAGACGGCGCCGTCTGACGTCACGTCGATCGCATACGGCATCGACTCCGCGCCGCCGGGCGACTGGAACTCCTCCACCTTGCCGGTCTTCGGATCCAGATGGCCGAGGTACCCGCGCGCGTAGTCGCCGTACCACACGGTGTCGTCCTTGCCGATGGCGATGCGACGCGGCCGCGCTTTCGGATTCGGCAGCGGATACTCGCGGATGATCATCGTCTTCGGATCGATGGCGCCGATCCGATTGCTGTTGAACATGTCGAAGTACGGCATGCCTTTCGAATCGAGGCGGATGCCGTACGGGCGCGAATTCACAGTCGGCGATTCGACAAGCTTGATCGCGCCGTCCGGCGCTTTCGGGTCGAGCTTGCCGACGAAGTTGCCGCCCTGCACGGTGAACAGCATCGTGCCGTCCCGGAGGAACGCGATCGTGTGGGGATCGCGCGCTTTCGGGTTCGGCATCTTGTACTCGGTGACCTTGCCGGTCTTGGGATCGATTTTACCGATCAGCGCGGCGGAGTTGCCCGTGTACCAGATGTTGCCGTCCTTATCCGGCTGCAGACCGTGCGGGCCCGAGTTCGGCGTCGGCAGCGGGAATTCCTTGAACTGCTGCGTCGCCGGATCGAAGCGGCCGACGGTGCTAGCTCGCTGTGCGGTGTACCAGATCGACCCGTCTGGAGCGACGGCCGGATCGTGCGGATACGCGGGCTTGCTGGGCGTCATCCACTCGTCGATCTTCACGTCGACGTTGTCGGTGATGGCGGGGAGTGCTTGAACGAGCGCGGCGCCGACCATCAGAAGAGCGATGCAGGACGCGGCTCTGAGGCGCATATACTGATCCTCCGTCCGGCTCAGCCGGTTCATAGACGTGTCACGCATTCTAATCCTACTCGCCGGCTTCTTGATCGGCTTACCGCTCGCGGCCTCGGCATTCAAGGAAGGGCCGTATCCGAATGTGACGGGCGGATTTGGCGAGCAATCCTGTCATCTCTGTCATCTCGACAACAAGATCAACGCGCCGGGTGGATCGCTCGATCTTGCGGGCGTGCCACCGACGTTCATGCCGGGCCAGATCTATCCGATCACGGTGACGATTAAGCGCGAGGGACTCAGGCGCGGCGGATTCGAAATCGCGGCGCGGTTTGCGACGGGCAAGATGAAAGGCCGTCAGGCCGGCACTTGGCGCCGCCTCGATTCGCGCGCGCAGTTCATTCCCGGCGCCGTCGATCACACGCTGACCTTCGTCCAGCACAACCTCGCCGGCTCGCGCGCCGCAACCACCGGCGCCAACTCGTGGACGATCGAGTGGGCGGCGCCCGAGTCCGCCTCCGCGCCCGTGCAGTTCAATGTCGCGGCGAATGCCTCGAACAACGACGACTCGCCGCTCGGCGATTACATCTACCTCAAAACGCTCCGCAGCGCGCCCGCCCAAGGACGGCAGCGT
>JACPZV010000461.1 GCA_016195295.1 Acidobacteriota bacterium | reverse complement strand
GCCGCCGGGGACGGCGGCGCTACTCTTTCGGGGCCAGACTCCACAGGCTGAGGGGGGATGTCAACAGAGCCAGATGACTTCTAACGACCAACGACCAACGACCAACGACTGACGACTATTCTAGCTGGTTGGCATCGCTCCTGCGTACGTCGGCGACGCTCGCTGCCACCTTCGGGCGTTCAGTCGTTTGGAGGCACGCATTGCAAAAACTGCCAACTTCAGCTTCGCCGTCGCAGCAGAATTTTCCCGCGCCCCGCCTGCTCGATCGGGTCCGCGCGGCCATCCGGACCCGCCATTACAGCCGTCGCACCGAGGAGGCCTACGTCAGTTGGATTCGGCGCTTCATCGTCTTTCACGGGAAGCGTCATCCGCGGGAGCTTGGCGAGCCCGAGGTGTCGGCGTTCGTCTCGCATCTGGCGGCGCGTGGCGTGAGCGCCTCGACGCAGAACCAGGCCCTGAGCGCCGTCATTTTTCTCTACGCGGTGATCGTCGGGCAGCCGCTGCCGTGGATGGATGGGATCGTACGTGCGCAGCGACCCACGCGACTCCCGGTCGTGCTGTCTCGCGAAGAAGTGTCGGCGCTGCTGTCGAAGCTGCACGGCACGGTGTGGCTGATGGCGTCGGTGATGTACGGGGCCGGCCTGCGGTTGCTCGAATGCGTGGAACTGCGGGTGAAGGACGTCAATTTCGATCGCCGCGAGCTCAGGCTATGACATCCGGACCATTCAGGAGCTGCTCGGGCACCGTGATGTGAGCACGACGATGATCTACACGCACGTGTTGAACCAGGGTGGGCGGGGCGTGCGGAGTCCGCTCGATCAACTCGGTCCGGGTCCTTGGCGGTGACTGTGCTATGCGGCGAGCCTCGCAGGCGCGCTCGCGCTACGCAGGTCTGTCTATTGTGGGCGGCCGATTCCGCACGGTCGGCGGCAAGCCATGGCGCGATGGGCAGTTCCGGAAGAATTGAAGACCCGCGGTCGTTTCGCTACACTGCAGCGACAATCAGTCGGACGCTGCTACCAAGTTGGCCCGACTTGTGGTTGGGCTGACTGTGGGAACTATTCTGTAACTCGAGAAAACCAGTACCCAGGTTCTCGGTTGTCGTGTGCGAATGCCAGAATTCTAATGGCGTTCGGCATCACCAGATAGGCGATGTGGTAAGGGAAGCCGCTCACTGGTGCTTGGCGAGCGGGCACGTCGGCGGGAAGCCCGCGCACTCGTGGAGCCGCATCGGGCCACTTCGCGATTCGATCGAGCGTGGCATCGACAGCATCGAGGAAATCCGCGCCAAGACCAGGCCGTTCCTCTTCGTACCACAGCGCGGCGTGTTCCAGTTCGGCGGAGGCTTCAGCCTCAGGGCGGAACCGGCGACTCATCGTTCGGCTAACCGCCGGGCGACGCGCGCGCGCACGTCCTCCCAGGGTTCACCGTCGGACTCGCCGGCCATGACACGCCGGGCGCGGCGCTCAATCTCGTGCGCCCACGCCGCTTCGATGGCTTCGCGGTCCGTCGCCGGGGTCTCGTCCAAGCTGGCCAGCAGTTCGGCGGCGATATCCGCGCGCTGCTGCACCGAAAGAGTGAGGGCTTCACGAAGTAGCTGTTGCGCCCGGTCCGTCATGGCCTCATTCTACACCCGAGCCACGCAGCCCAACATCGCGCTGGAGCCATCGGCGCTGTCGAACGATGTCCGCGCCGCGGCTCAGCGCGCGCGTTAGCCAGCAACCGGAGAGAAGAAACAAAACGCTACAGGCGCGACGTCCAATACCCGGGCCGGCGCCGGTCATGCGCGATCGCCAACACGCGGATCGTCGACGACGTCTCGAGATAGACCACGTGGTAAGGGAAGCGCTTTACTGGGGCTCGGCGCACTTGCAAGTCGACAGGCACGCGTCGAATGAGCGCGCCCGCTTTAGGCAAGCGCGCAATTTGGTCGAGCGCGGCGTCGACAGCATCGAAGAACTCGATGCCGAGGCCCACGACGCGCCCCTCGTACCAGCGTCCGGCGGCTCGATACTCGGCGTCGGCCTCGTCCTCAAAGCGAGCGGGCTTCTTCACCGCTTGCGCAGTTCAGCCTCGGCGCGTCGACGTACGTCTTCCCAGGGGATGCCCTCGGATTGGCCTGACAGCACGCGGCGCGCCCGCTTTTCGATTTCTACAGCCCAAGCCGCCTCGATGTCCTCGGTCGCGACGTCCTCGTCATCGAGGCTGGCGAGAAGCTGGGCGGCCACGTCTGCGCGTTCGTCTACGGGAAGCGCGAGGGCCTCACGAAGAAGTTCTTGCGTGCGCTGAGTCATGTGGTCATTCTAGCATCGTCGCTGCTGTCTAACTTGCGCTGGAGCCGACGACGTTCGCTGTCGGATTGCTTGTCGTGGCGCTCGAGCGCCGCGGCTCAGCGCAAACGTTGACGGCTGAATCAACGAAGAGCGGACTTGACGTGATGCTCGATCCAGGTCGTGAGTTGTTCTCGGGTCAGGCGTCCGGCGGCCACGTCGAGCATCAGCTGCTCCCGCTCGTCGACGCACGCGCTGAGTTCAGCGCCGTTGAGGATGAGGAACCCTTCCATCGCGGCGTGGGCCACGCGCTTATTGCCATCGAGAAACGGATGATTCAGCGCGATCGAGAAACCGAGCGCCGCGGCCTTCGCCGGTAGGGTGGCATGCGGGTCGGCACCGCCAAAAGTCGCTTGCGGCTGTGCGAGGGCCGATTCGAGCGCGCCGGCCGCGCGGTTGAAACGCGATCGCTCTTACGATAACAAACGCCGACCACGTTGCGGAAGGTGCTTGACGCCGCGACCCCGGCCGACGGATTCGTCAGGGTCATCCTGACGTTCGTCTCTCTGTGGTATCTGCTCACCGCTCGGTTCTGCCACGTTGCCGCTTGCGCAACGGCAACAACTGGGCCCGTGAGCGCTACACTCTTCACTATGTGCATCGTCATGCTCGCTCTTGCCATCGTCGCTCTCGCGCAACAACCGGCCCAGGCGCCCACGCCGGAGATCGCCACGCTCAAAGCCGCCCTCGGGGGGATCTGCTCCGCCGACTTCACGGTGAAGGACGCGGACAGCAAGCCCGTCTACGGGGCGATCATCCACGTCAGGGTTCGCTACGGCGCGTTCGGCATCAAGCGCGCGGACCTCGAGGTCGGCACGAATTCTGACGGGAAGGCGCGAATCGAAGGCCTGCCGGACAAGGCCAAGCCCCTCTCCTACGAGATCAAGAAGGCCGACAAGAAGGCTTCCGTCGAACAGGCCGTTGCAACCGCGTGTCAGGCGAAGTATGAGGTCTCGCTCAAATAGGGCTCGCGTCGCCGTGGTGGCCGGCGCGACGCGCGCCGCCGGGCGCGGGATCGCGCACGCGCTCGGCGAAGCCGGTGCGATCGTGTACTGCACCGGTCGAAGCGCACGCGCCAGTTCCTCGCCAAGATCCCCAAAACATAGGACTCGATGGCCGCGAACCAGAACGTCACGCAGCTTCTCGTCCGATGGAAGAACGGCGACGACGACGCACTTGACCGGCTCGTGCCGCTGTTCAACGACGAACTGCGAACGCTGGCGCGAAGCTATCTGCGTCATGAGCGCCGCGATCACACGCTCCAGGCGACGGCGCTCGTACACGAGCTGTTCATCCGCCTCGTGACCGATGGCGGGGCGAACTGGCAGGACCGATCGCATTTTTTTGGCGTTGCGGCGCGAGCGATGCGACAGATTCTCGTCGTCCATGCGCACCAACATCGCGCGATGAAACGCGGAGGCGGACAGGAGACGGTCAACCTCGACGTGTTCCGGAGCCGTCAGTGAAGGCGGACGTGGACCTGACCGCCCTCGACGCCGCGCTCTCCGCGCTCGCCGACATCGACCCGCTTCAAGCCAAGATCGTCGAGCTCCGTGTCTTCGGCGGGTACACGATCGACGAAACCGCCGATCTCGCCGGATGCTCCCATGCGACGGTGAGCAGAGAGTGGCAGCTCGCCCGCATCTGGCTGTACCGCGAAATGCGGGGAAGTGAACAGTTAACGCCGGTGCGCATCATCACTGACGCGGCTGCGGCTCATACTTCCTCGCGGCGAGATCCAGAGACGACCATGTCGTAGAGGAAGACAGCGACGGCCGCGTTGTAGCCGACGAGGATTATCCGATCGGACGGAATCACTGGCGGGAATTGAAACTCATGCCAGCGCGGGCCGGACGGAAGGTCGACGGTCGCCGACCACTCGTACAGAGGCACCCATTTGACGTAGTCGGCCCACGCCAACAGTCGACATTTGACGAGCAGCGTCTCCGGCCGACTTGCGAAGAACTGCAGCCGAACCGACGCGAGGCCGTCGCTCATCATCCGAAACGTCTGCCCGATGGGCGCACCGGCGCCGAAGTCATCGACGATGTACGGTTTCGTCCCGGCCGCGCGGATCGGCGGTGTGGCCACGAACAGTGCTTGCGCTTCGCACGCCAGACCGAATGCGAGCATTGCGTAGAACGCGATCCGGCCATCGTCCCATAGGCGTCGAGCGGACTCCCACACCCGGGCGGTCACGGTCGCTGCGCGTGGTTCATGCGCCGCCGCGACGGGGGGCACGTTTGAAACCGGCTGAGGAAGCCGGAACCGTCCGACCGACGCGGCCGCGGCGAGCAGCGTCCACATCACAAACGTGGTCCGCTCCGAAGGGGACCCAGTGCTGGCCAGGAAATGATCCGTCAAGCTCCGCGTGAAGAACGCGAGCAGGGCGCCAAAACAGGCGGCGGCGAGCACGCCACGATAGGTGCGGGCACTCTGGCGAATGAGCATCCACCCGAGCCGGTACCAGATGATCAGGAACGCGATTGCCGCCGGGAGACCTTGTTCGGCAGCGACGTGCAGCAGCATGTTGTGCGCGTGTCCGTTCTCGCGGAGCTTCTGGTCGACGTACCCGTTCTCGAGCGCGACCGTGTAGTTGCCTGGGCCGACGCCGAGCACTGGATGATCGCGGATCATCGTCGCGGTCCTCCTCCAGACGGCGCTGCGCGTCGTCAGCGATGTGGAGGCGTCGAGGCCGCCCTCTGGACTCGCCCACGACCCGGCAAGCGATTGCATTCGTCCGGACGCCGTGAGTCCCACGAACGTCATCAGCGCGATCACAACCGCGGCGATCGCGAGCCGGCCAGTCTTGAACTTTCTCCACTCGATGCCGCACAACCCGGCGTACGCGATCACGATCGAGAACAGGGCTGCCCGAGAGTAGAGGGTGGTCGCAATCAAGGCGATGACGATCGCGGTCACGCCCGCGGCCAGAACGGGGACGGACGATCTCGCGCTTGCGACGGCCGCCGAGATGGGAAACGCCACCGCGAGGAGGAGACCAATATGCGGATATCCCAGCCACTGCGGCAGCAGCGGATATTCCCAGAGGCGCCCGAAGCCGAATCTTGCGTGATCGTAAATCGCGATGCCGCCGACCGCGCTCACCGCGATCACGAGGACCGCCATTAGTGCTCCAAGACGACGGGGGGTTTTTATCAGAGAGACCAGGCCGTAGAAGTACAGGACGCCGAGGACGAGATGGGCGCCGGGATGCCACGGCGCGACTGGAATCAATCCGGCAAAAGCCGGATATCTCCCGTAAGCCGCCGCAGCCGACGCCAGCGTGAACATCACGTACCACACCACCGGGGCGTCGACCGTCGTCCGCAGCGGCCGCCCTTCAAGCAGCGCCGTGCCCACGCCCGCTGCCCCGATCGATGCGGCCAACACCGACCAGGACACATTCGTGTTGAAGGTGAAGAAGACGCGCCAGAGCAGCGTGACCAGGAGCGCGAGGCCAATGCTGTCGACGACGTGCATCACACGGCGCCGGAACATCGCGGTCACGCGACGCATCTCACTTTCCTCTCAACGCCTTCAACGTCCGCAAGGGCCGTCTGAAAAACTGCAGCCAGGCGTCCGGCGGCGCCGGAATGTCCCGTCCAACGAACGGCGCCACGTGGCGGAGCCTGTGGGTCACTCGAAAGACCAATTCTCTGGACCACTGAGCCCTCGCCAACTCCGCAAGCTCGGCAGCGACCGGTACCAGGGCGCCTGCGCCAGGGGCACGTGACAGCCTGCCGACCGCTTCCGACAACGCGAATGCCGTTCCGGTGTTCTCAGCAAGTTCCACGAGCCTCGACCAGTCGATAGGCTCTTTCTCCGTATTGGCCACAAGCGCCAGCAGATCCACGTGCAGGCGCTCTCTCACCCCGGACGCCTTGAGATGCTTGAGCGCGTGAAGGACCAGATGCCACACCATCCACTCCCTCGTCAGGCGGCGCGCCTGCGGCCACGCGGAAGGAAGCGTGGTCGACCACACGCCGCGTTCCAGCGGCGCGAAAGGGCTGTAAGCGGGGAAAAGCGCGCCGTGCACATCGAGATGGATGAACCCGGTCTCGTCCTCGAGAGGAGGAAGTTGCTGCACGCACCCCAGGTACCAGTCCCTGGAATAACAGGAAGTGTCTTCGCGGAAACCGATCTCCAAGAGGACCGATGAGGCGTCTTTCAGGCGGCGCAGAGGTACGAGAATGTCGAGGTCGAGCATGCGTCGAAGACCTCGAGCCGGGTACGTGTGGAAGCCGAGGTCCACGCCCTTCAACAGAATCACGGGAATCTCGGCTCGTGCCAAGGCCGCAAGCACCGGTTCCAAGCCCGCCGCGAGCCGCAGCGAGCGCGCGCGCTCCCCCGCCAATTCCCTCTCGAGAGGCTTCGTGACGTTCTCCTCGAGATCATTCCAGGAAGCATGGCGCCGCAGTAAGTAGGCGCACAAAGGCAAGAGATCGAGGCGTTCGAGCTGAGTCAGCGTCTCTGGCGTGAGGGCCTGCAGCAGTTCCGGCCGTTTGCTCGGGTTGAACTGCAGCCGTCTTTCAGCGGACAGCCCAAACAAATCGACCACGTTGAAGCGGGAAGGCATGAGTGGATCCAGAGACGGCCATGACCGACTGGAAGACAGAGGGCGCGGTGCGATCGCGCGCGAGGAGCGGCCGGCCGTCGATGCTGACCCAGGCGTGACCGATAACTGAGAGCGGGTGCTCGCCTTCAACTTTCAAGCCGACGTCGAGCTGAACCTTTGGAACCACGGGATGCAGCAACGCAAACAGCAGCAACGACTCCACAAGACACCGACTGGTGAATGGCAGCGTCCATCGCCAGAACAGTCGCTCGATGAGCGCGGCCGCGGCGTCGGGTGTGCGACAGCAGTCCGCGCGAATGCCGAGTCGATCGGACCGGCCGACGCGAGCGATGACCCGGTGAAGCGGCCACACTCGCAGCAGACAGGCCAGGTAGAGTCCCCTCGAATAGAGCTGCGCGCGGAGAATTATCTGCTCGCACCAAGCGCCGGATCGCTCGGTATGGGCGTTCCCGTGCACCCGGTCGTCACTGGGACTCCACCCTGGGCGAGAACTGTTGCCGCACCAAAAATCGGCGGTAAGAGTGCGGCCGGCGTCAACGCGATCCGGTGCCCGGCGGGCGCCGGCCGCCACGGCGGTGCAACGGTCAACGCGAGACCGAACAGCGCGAGTGCTGCCAGCCATCGAGCCCCGGCCGAAATCCTGAAATGTTCCCGTGGGCCGTTCATCATGATGCGAGCTGCTCCTTCTTGAAAGCAGACAAGGTTTTCAACGTTCGAGATCTGACGAGGTCTATCCGACGCCGGCGCCGATTGTCACGTTCCCCGAGCCCGACGCCTTCACCACACGTGTAAGCTTGCCGAGCTTCGTGATGGTGGGCGGCTCGAAGTTCGGGTCTTGATCCTTCTGCGGTTCGCCTCGCGCCTCTTCCTCCGTGCGGTCCATGGAACGCTGGATGTCAGTCATGATCCGGACCTCCGAGTCCTAGTCGTCGCCCCGTGCTACCAGCAACGAGGCGCTCAAGGCGCTGTCGACGAAGCCCTCGACGAGCGCCAGCGCTCGATCGATGGGTACGCCAAAGGAGCGGGCCAAAGCGCCGGCGGCCTGCTTGACGGTCCCACCAACGCTCAGGACGTTCCAGGTTTCGAGACCCGTGCGGTTGAGGGAGTAGTACAGGTCCGTCTGCAGATCGACGATCAGCGCCCCGTCTTCCGTGGACAGCAGACGAGTTGCCGGCGCGGCTTCAAAGCGGTTCACCTCAGCGCGTCTCCGTGCGGATCTTTGGGATGAGGCGGAAACCGTACATTGGCCTAAACGAGGAGTCAATCAAAAAGTGGCGGAACAAACAGATGGCACCCTCATTCCTTCATGTGCAAACGGCGGCCAAATCACCTCACTGGAGGCCTGCCCGGGGACCGCGAGCTTCCCGCGCGCGCCGAGGCCTTGAGCGCGCTACGCGGTCGGCTGGCCTTAGAATGTGCGCTTCAGGAGGCACCATGAACGCGCGTCACCTCATCGCCATCGTGCTCGCGGGTGCAGGCGTCACGTCGCCCGCGCTGGCTTCAGGACAGCAGCGCGCCGCCGACGGCGTCGCGATCAACGACGAAGGCCAGCCGCAATACTCGACGTTCTCGCTCTGCGCGATCGATCCGTCGACCGGCCAGTCCGGCGCTGCCGTGACGACGCGCGTGCCGTTCGTCGGCCGCGCGGTCCCGCACGTGCGTGCCGGCGTCGGCGCCGTCTGTACGCAGGCCTCGACCGTCGTCGAGTACGGTCCGCGCGGGCTCGACCTGCTCGCCAAAGGCGTCGAGCCGAAGGACGTGCTCGCGCAGCTGCTGGCCACAGACGGGGCGCGCGAGACGCGCCAGGTCGGCGTGATCGACATGAAGGGCCGCTCCGCGGCGCACACGGGCAAGCAGAACAACGCATGGGCGGGTAGCCGTCAGGGCCGCAACTACACCGTGCAGGCCAACATCATGGTGGGGCCGGAAGTCGTCGACGCCGTCGCGACGACCTTCGAGTCGACCGAGGGCACGGGCATGCCGCTCGCCGAGCGGATGATCCTCGCGATGGAAGCGGGACACGCGAAAGGCGGCGACCGACGCTGGGGCAACTTGCAATCAGCCGCGATCAAGATCGCGGACCCCAACGATCCCGGCCGCGGCGGCGACTACATCACGCTCGCGATCGAAGTCGGTGAGCATCCCGAGCCCGTGGCCGAGCTGAAGCGGATCTACTACACGACGGGCCGGCATCTCGGGTACCGCAGCTTCTCGCGCGTGGATGGGCCTGACGTCATCGAGCTGAAGCGCATGCTTCACACGGCCGGTTACTGGCGGCCGGCGCTGAAAGCCTTCCCCGATCCGCCGCCGCCGACCAACACGCCGAAGATGCAGGAGCTTCGCAAGACGGATCCCGCGCAGTACGACAAGCTGATCGCCGAGTCGCGCCGCGCGGCGGCCGATTACACGCGCGACTACGCGCAGTACGACGAGGAAACGATCGCCGCGGTCGACACATTCCGCGCCGACCACGGCCTCAACTATCAAGGCAATCCCGCGGGGCTCGTCGACGCACGGATGATCGACGCGCTGCGCGCGGCGTACATCGAGAAGAAAAAAAGTGCGCGATAGGAACGGTGAGCGTCACAGCGTCCAGTGCGCGGCGAGCGACTGACGCACGGCCGCCACGCATTCGCGTCCGCGACTCGACGCGATGCCGCTCGACGGCCACTGCGGCGCGGCCGCCGGCCCCTCGAGGGTTTCGATCACGGCGCCGAGCGACGCCGCGAGCGCCTGCAGGTCGTATCCGCCTTCGGTCACAGCAACGAGCCGGCCCCGGCAGCACTCCTCGGCGACCGCGCGCAGCTCCATCGTCATCGCGGCGAATGCCTCGGTCGTCAGGCGCATGCCGCCCAGCGGATCGCGCTCGTGCGCGTCGAATCCCGCGGACACGAGCACAAGGTCCGGCTCGAACTGGCGCAGCACGGGCGCGACGACGTCGGCGAAGACGCACTGGTAGTCTTCGGCGACGGCGCCGACTTCCAGCGGCAGGTTGACGGTGAAGCCCTCGCCGCGGTCGTGACCGGTTTCAGTCGCCGCGCCGGTGCCGGGGTAGTACGGAAATTGGTGCGCCGAGATGTAGAGCACGTGTGGATCGCTTTCAAAGACGTGCTGCGTTCCGTTGCCGTGATGCACGTCGTAATCCACGACGGCCACCTTGCCCGCGCCGCCGGCGCGCGCGTGGGCAGCGGCCACGGCGACGTTGTTGAAGAGACAGAAGCCCATCGCCCGATCGCGCTCGGCGTGATGACCTGGAGGGCGCACGAGCGCGAGCGCCGTCGTGCGCGATCCGCCCATCACGCGCTCAACGCCGTCGATCGCTGCTCCCGCGGCCAGCAGGGCGATCTCGTACGATTCGGGCGAAGTGTACGTGTCCGGATCGAGCGCCTTCGCGCGGCCCGTTGTCTCCGAGATGCGGCGGATGTAGTCGGGATCGTGCACGCGAGCGAGCTGCTCCTTCGTGGCGGCCCGCGGCGCGACGACATCGACACCGCGCGCGCGCCAGCGGTTCGCGACCGCGTCCATCACCTCGGCGCGCTCGGGACGCTCGGGATGACCGGGCGGCGTCTGGTGCTCGGCGAAGCGATCGGAGTGAATGAGCATCATGGACATGGATGTGGAAAGCCGATTGTAGATTGAGCGACGCTGGACTGGAAGTTACAGTAGACCGTCGCCGCCGCGTGGCCGCGCACACCAACAGGAGGTCTTCTTGCGACGGGTCGTGGCGGCGATCAAGCCCTTTTCCCTTCTGACGTTCTGCGCCGCGTTCGGTCTGCTCGCCGTTGCGATTCGTCAGTACACGCGTTCCGCCCTCGCGACACTCCTGGTGCTGTTGCAGCTGTTTTTGTTCGCCTTTTCACGTGCTGACCTGCTGTGGGAGTTGGCGTGCAGCGGAAATAGCGCGATGGAGAGCCGCTTCAATGGAGCCGCGGCTGATCAGCCGCGGAGATAATTCCAATAGCTCCAATTCCTCCATGCATTTCTAGCTTCAATGGAGCCGCGGCTGATCAGCCGCGGAGATACTTGGCTTTGGCATTTCCTGTCTTTATCAAACCAAGCTTCAATGGAGCCGCGGCTGATCAGCCGCGGAGATGTACAAATTTAGCGATAGATCCAGTAGCTAGATTTTGCTTCAATGGAGCCGCGGCTGATCAGCCGCGGAGATGCGAATTCTGGCCTGCGGCTTCGGTCTGTTTTAGGAGCTTCAATGGAGCCGCGGCTGATCAGCCGCGGAGATGGGTCACACAGGCCGGAAGAGGATGAGATGAGATCAGGCTTCAATGGAGCCGCGGCTGATCAGCCGCGGAGATGACCATACTCTGCGCACTCGCCGAGTCGCCTGTGCCGCTTCAATGGAGCCGCGGCTGATCAGCCGCGGAGATGTGTGTGGCGGGACACTACCCGCCGCAGTCCCTACGCTTCAATGGAG
>JACPZV010000460.1 GCA_016195295.1 Acidobacteriota bacterium | reverse complement strand
CGGTAGTCGTTGGTCGTTAGTCGTTAGTCGTTAGTCGTTAGTCGACTTCGACCGCCGACGACTAGCGCTTCTTGCCGGCCTTCTTTTTCTTGGCACTCTTCTTCGCAGCCTTCTTGCCGGACTTCTTCGCGGCCTTGGCCTTCTTCTTGGCCTTCTTGGCCGGCTTTTTCTTCGCCTTCTTCGCAGCGGGCTTGGCCGCCTTCGGGGCGGGAGCGCTGGAGGACGAACGCGCGCGCGCGCCGCCCGACGACCGGCCCGCCGATTCGGCCGGCATGGCGTCGGTTTCCGCACCGCCCGGGGCGATATCGCTCGGGTCCGCCGCCGCTCCGCCGCCCAGTTCCTCGTCTGGCATTCCCAGTCCGTTGTCGAAATCGTCTTGCATGATGCGCCTCGTGGTTGAAGTGTGGAAGGAGCTAGTCTGATTGATGCACGGACGCGGCGTCAAGCGGGAGGCGGGCCCAGAAAAGCCCGCCCCGACACGCTGCCGGGTCCAAAAGGACCCGGCCTACATCATCGGGTAGGCGCCGCGACATCCGCACGCGCCCCTACCGCCGACTATAGAGATCGAGAATCTGCTCGATGGCGCGGCGGCAGACGAGGCAGAACGGGACGTTGTCGCGCGTGAACATGATGCAGTCCGCCTGCGGACGGAAGTAGCCGCGCGCTTCGTAGTTCGCGCCCTCGAACGCGCCGACGTGCGCGGCGTGCGGGCCTTCGTTGAGCAGCGCCGTGTCGTGCCGCTCCTGCTCGCGGAACAACGCGTCCATTTCCGACTCGGGCCGATCGGCGGCGCGAATCGCGCGCCGTTTCTGCAGCACGTCTTTCGCGTACGCTTCGAACGGCTCTTTCGGCCACGGCGTCGGCAACGCGGTTCCTGGCGCCACGAGGTCCTTCCACTTCAACGACGCGGGATCGAGCATCGCCGTCGCGTTCGGCTCCCACGGCTCGACGCGATCCGTCGCCGGGAGATACGCGACGTCCGACGTGTAGTACTCGTCGGCGAGACCGGCGATGTGATGCCCGAATTCGTGGACGAAGATGTACGCCGAGTAAGCGTTGTCCGCCGCGACCGTGCTGTACAGGTTGTAGATGCCGCCGCCGCCGTACGTGGCGCTGTTCACGAGGATCTCGACAACGTCGTAGGGCGCGTTCGCGGCGATGTCGCGAAACGCCTTGTTCTCGAAGGTGAGGACGTAGCGCTCCGAGTCGAACGCGTCGTAGGTCGCGCCGACCGGAGACCGGCGATAGATGTGCTGGGACGGCCGCGACACGCCGGATTGCGCCGCCGGCGGCACGAGTCCCCAGACGTTGATGTCGCCCTGCCGCTCTTTGAACGGTGACGTCTTGAACAGCGTGTCGACGAGTCGTTTCGCGTCGCGTGCGAATTTGCCGCGCTCGCGCGCGGTGTAACCATCGCCGAGAATCAGCAGATCGAGTTTCGTGGCCGGATCGCCGGCCTCGTGCAGTTTGATCAGCGGTCCGGCGTCGGGCGACGCCCTGTACGCAATGTCGCGCGCGATGAACTTGTCGCTGGGGTCGACGGTCAGCGTCCACGCATCGCGAAAAATATTAGACCCGTCCCTTTTTTTCACGAGGATGCGGACGGGTTTGTCGGGTGCGGGGAATCGCAGCGATTCCGAGAAGGTCCGGTTGATGTCCTTCGCCTCGCCGGTCGTCTCCCACTCGCCGTAGATCGAGCTGAAGCCGCGCGAGTACAGGATCTTCCCGCTCGCCGCGTCGTGGACTTCGAAAAAATACTTGCCGCGATTCGTGTCGTCGATTGGCTTCGACGGATTGCCGGGCCACGACAGCGGCTCGATCACCACGCGGTCCAGGCTGAAGCGCTCTTCCTTCGCGTTGCCCGTGTGGTAGTAATCCACGCGCATCGTCTGCGCGGCGAGGACCGTGGTCGCGTGGAGAAACAAGGCGACGGCGAGTACGGGACGTCTCATAAGATCTGAATTGTAGGCCGGGTCCTTTCGGACCCGGCTGATCAGGCGGGTCTAAAGACCCGCCCTACATCTGTGTTCGTCGCTTCCCGATCGCGTAAATGATCGCGCCGATCACGACGAGGACGACCGACGCGCCGACGACTTTCACCACCGCCAGCGTTTTGTTCGGCTCATCGTCCGGCGGAATGCACGCAAGAACGATCGACACGGCGGTGACGAAGAAGCCGAGCGCGGCGAGCGCGATCGCGACCGGCGTGCCTCCGGGTACGCGGATCACTCCCGGCGCGGCCGGCTCGCGCTGCAGCGCAATCATCGCGGCGAACATGAACAGAAACGGGATGAAGTAGGCGATGATGCCCATGCTGACGAGCGCGTCGTAGGTGCCTCGCACGTTCGTGCCCGCCTGGCCAAGAAAGACGAAACACGCGGCGATGCCTGCCTGCACGAGCAACGCGACGTGCGGGGTCCGCCACTTCGGGTGCAGGGCGCCGAACGCGCGCGGCAGAAAGTTGTCCAGGCCGGCGACGAATGGCAGCCGCGCGGTGGCCGCGAACCAGCCGCCGACGCCGCCCAGCGCGTTCAGCGCGACGAGCGCGGCGATCATCGGCGCGAGCCACGCGACGCCGACCTTCGCGGTCATCACTTGGATGGCCTGCATGATTCCCTGCAGCCCGGAAATCTGCGTCTTGGGCATCGCCAGCAGGACGCTGAGCGTCGCACATATATAAAGGATGGTCATCACCGCGCCGGCCGCCAGTACGGACCGCGGCACGGTGCGTCTCGCGTCCTGAATCTCCTCGCCCATCGTCGACGCGCTTTCGACGCCGCCGAAGGCGAACGCGATCGTGGACCAGAAGATAACGTCCTTCAGGCTCGTCGTGGGCACGAACGCGTGCGCCGATAACGGCGTCGCCGATCCGAAGCGCGACCACGACGCGACGCCGAGAATGACGAGCAGCAAAGCGGGAATCCACGTCGCCATCGCGCCGACGTTGTTCAGCCACTTCCCCACGTTCAACCCGACGACGTTCAGGCCCACGGCGACCGCGAGCCCTGTCATCGACACGACGATGAAGTACGTGCTGTTGGTCGAGAGGGATTGCCAGGACGGCCCGCCGATGAACAGCGCGTTGCCGGCGGCGAAGTAGAGCAAGCCGGGAAAGTACGGCAGGTTCGCGCCCCAGTACGTCCATCCGGTGATGAAGCCGGCGAACGGACCGAACGCGCGCTTGCTCCAGACGTAGAGGCCGCCTTCCTCCGGATAGCGCGACGACAACTCGAGGACGGTGAACACGAGCGGCACGAACAAGCCCAGCGCCGCGACGATCCAGATCACGATCGCGCTCGGGCCCGCCGCGGCAGCGGTCGCGATCCACCGCAAGCTGAAGGTCGTGACGATGTAGAAGAGGAAGAGATCGCGGAAGGTCAGAACACGGCGCAGCCCGCTCGACGCGCTCGGGGCAAGCTGCGGCGCGGTCATCGGTAGAGACCGGCCGCGTTGTCGTGCAGGTACCCGCGAGCGATGGCCATCGCCTGCGATTCGGTGATCTCCCGCGCGGCGATCATCTCCGCCAGCGCCGCCGCCGTCGCGGTTCGCGCGTTGTGCACGCCGAACCAGTAGAGCTCTTCGGCGCCGATGCGCTCGTCTATCGGAAAGGCGTCCGAGCCGTAGGTCACTTTTTCCGGCGCGATCGCGAACCAGCGGCGCAGCACGTCCTTGAATTCCTGGGGATAGAGCAGGAAGCTTCCCGTCGCAGACGAGTCCAGCCACACGTTCTTCATCAGCGCCATGAGAATCGCGGGCTGCTCGAAGGGGTAGCCGCCATGAATCAGCACGAAGGTCGTGGACGAGTACCGCAGATCGCGCAGGACCGGCTCGAGGTTCAACACGTTCACGCCGGCCAGGCTGAAATAGTCGCCCGCGCCGGCCGAGCTGTGGATGTGGACAGGCAGATGGAGACGCCCGCACTCCGCGACGACGTGCCGGAAGACGAAATCCTGAAAGGTTTTGTACTCGGCTGCCGCAGGCACGCCGCCGCTTCGGTACTTGTCGTACACGGCAGCCGCGGTCTCGGGCGGCGGATCGTCGAAGACGAACGACCGGAAGTACGCGATCTCGAACTTCGCGGCGATCGCGCCGCGACGCTGGTGATCCTCGAGGACGCGCGTCACGAACGAGAGATACGCGGCCAGGCCGGGCGGATGCCCACCCGCGCCGACCTGCTGTTCGAGCCGTCGCAGCAACTTCGTCTGGTTCGGCATGAACGCCGCTTGATCAGGATTGCGCGCGGCCAGACCGGAGGTGTCGAACGGGAACAGCACGGGATCGATGTAGAACACCCACTTGAAGCGCCTGGGATCGAGATAGTCCGCCATCGTGATGCGGTTGGCGACAGACGTCTCGACGCCCAGTTGATCGAGTAAGGCATCGAAGTACTGCGGGCCCGGACGGCTTTTCCTGAGCGCCGCTTTCTTGTCGGCCAGCCACCGCCCGTGCGTGCCCTTCAGATCGGAAAACGGGAACGCGAACAGCGCGCGCGCCGCGGCCACCCAGTCCGGATTCTCCTCGCGCAGCCGCAGCGGCAACACGCTCGGCGGCACCGGCGCCGGATCCACTTCCGTATCGTCGGCCCAGCCGGGATGCGCGTGGTGGTCGAAGATCTTGATGCGCGCGACTTGCGGCAAGAGTCGCTGATAGATCGGCGTCGCCGACGGCGAGACGAGCGGCCGCGATTGGGCGACGAGGAAGGACGAAGGCAGAAGGAAGAAGGCAAAAAGAAGAAGGCAGAAGAAGAGAACGCGACGCATCGGGCGGATTCTACGTGCGCGAGCGTTCCGCGCGCCAGCGGCGATCGACGAACACAAATCGCGTCTCGACGGGCGGGTCTTCTCGGTCTTCTCCCCGGGGGCCGGCGGACTCGGGATGCAGCGGATCGCCGGGCAGCACGAGCATGCGCCGCCCGTCGTGCTCGAGCACTTTCGGCATGCGTCGCACGACGCGACGCCGGCGCGCCCAGACGAGCGCCTGCTCGACCGTGGCGAACGCTTCCAGCTCGCGGAGCGTGGTCCACGTCGGCGGCGGCAGGACGATGTCGCCCTCACGCGACTGCTTCATCGCCTCGGCCGGCGTGATCCACGTGCTGTGCGTCGTCTCCGTCTCGTCGTGCGCCGGCGTCTGGTCCGGCGGGACGCGCGTCATGAAGAAGCGCGTATCGAATTGGCGCGTGTCGATGGGCGGCGTCACCCAGTGCGCGAACAGCACGAGCGTGTCGAGGGCGAGGCGAAGCGTCTCACGCTCGATCACCGCACGCAGCGGCGTGCGCCCGCTGTGGACGTCTTCGCGGTCGTGCTTGAACCGCGCATGGGCGCCGGCGCTTGCCAGCGAAACGAACCGACCGTCAGCGTCGCGGGCGAGCAGGACGCCGGCTTCTTCAAACAGTTCGCGCGCGGCGGCCACGTGATACGCGACGGCTTCGCGCGGCGGCAGCGTCCCGAGCTGTTTCGTGGCGTGCGGCACGCCATCGCACCACGACTCATCGCCGCCTTCGTCTGTGGCATCAACGCGCCCGCCGGGAAACACGTGCGCGCCGCCCATGAACACGGTGCGCTCATGACGACGGACCATGAACACTTCAGGTCCTGACGCGCCGTCGCGCAGCGTGACGACGGTCGCCGCCGGACGCGGGTTGGAGGAAATTGGTAGAGACATCGAATGAAGAATTATGAATTGAGAATGAAGCGCGCCGCGAAATTAGCCGTGAGCAGGTGGCCGCTAGATTTCGCAATCCACCCGCACGCTAATTCCTTGGCTCGAAGTACAACGACCTCCCCGTCAATTCTCGATGATCCAACCCAGCCGCGCGATCCAGTTTCGCGACGATCGCCGGCAACGCGGCGCGCAGGCGCCACTCGTCGGCGCGGCCGCCGGCGGACTCGAACGTCTTTCGCCACCGATCCCACCAGCGCGCGACGAAACCGGCGATCGGCTCGACAACGAGGAGGCGATCGCCGCGGGCGGCTCGATCGACCAGCCGCGTCATCAGCGCATCGCGATGCGCGTCGGGGAGCTCGTTCAATGTGAACGCCGCCAGAATCATCTTCGGACCACGTGGGAGCTTCGCCGTCGCGACGTCCGATCGGCGCGTCGTCGCCGAGAGTCCAAACGCGCGATACGTCTCGGTCGCCTCTTGTACGGCCCACGGATGGCGATCGATCCCGACGATCCTGGGCGGCTTGACCGCCG
>JACPZV010000446.1 GCA_016195295.1 Acidobacteriota bacterium | reverse complement strand
TACAGTGCGGCGGCGGCCGGCACGTTCGGCACGCTCACGAGCACCGTAGGCCGAACGGTGGGGTTGGGAACCAGCCGTCAAATTCAATTCGCGCTTCGTCTGAACTTCTGAGAGTCTTTAGACCGTTAAGTTAAGTTAGACGCGAGGACCCGGGTCAATCAGGCCGCCGCCACACCTGTGGCGGCGGCCTTCTCCGTCTTGTCGACCTGATTGTCTTTTGGGTCCGTACGAGGGCGTTCACCGCGCGGACCCGACGGACGGATCCACCTTGGCTAACCGCGTGACCGTGGCTCGTGGCCCGTGGACGCCGACCAGAACGCCAGTTACTTGATAGAGCCCTGTTGGCAGGTTGCGGAATTCGAACACGTTGAGGGGCGTCGCGTTCGCGCCGCCAATCTGAACCTGGCTGCTGCGGTAGAAATCAGAAGATTCGGCGACGACCTGAAGGACGCGGTTGTCGGCGGCAGCCTCGACCGTGACCCGAACGGTCAAAAGCGCGGGGGCGCGAGACACCGCCGGCGACACCTGCATCCGTAGCGGCTCGCCACCATTGAGAGTGACGACGCCGAAAAGGCATGCGCTCAAGAACACCAAGGCGTAACGAGGCATTCGCATAGCGGATGGCTGCAGCGAAGTGCCTTGCCCAGCCAACAGGAGTATCGGACATTGCGTTACAAAGCGTTAATACGATCATTTGTGAACGGCCGTGGGCTGGCCAAGGCGGCGCTCCGGTAAGAGCCTGTTCCAGGAGCGCGCAGCACGGGTCAAGGCCGCGGAGCGCCGAGCCTGAGCCTAGCGAGGGAAGCCTTCGCGCCAGTCACATTCCGCCCACCACACTGAGCGGGTCACGGTTCACTATCTCTGGCACCCGCTGCATGGCCAGACGATGCTCGTGCAGCGCAGCGTGCGGCATGGCCGCGAGGTGTGGCTGTGCGAGCACGATCAGCGCACGGCCGCGATTCCGGTCTGGATGACCGATTGCGTGGCCTGTGCCGCGGTGTCCACGGGGCCGGTCCTCGTCTCGGTCGAAGCCCTCAGCGAGCTGGCGTCCTTGGTGAACGCCACGCGCTCGGCGCACGATCGCGTCACCGATCTTCCTCAGGAGGACCATGATGCGACCTCGATCCCCGAGACAGCTGCCCATGCACTTCGAGCACGCCGTGCCGGCCGTCGTGCTGCCAGTCCGGATTGCGCAGGACCTAGTGAAGGCGCTGGCCGATCTCCTGCTGGCCGCCGTGGTGGATGCCGACAACGATGAGGAGCGGGACGATGCACACGAAGATCACCGCTGATCATCTCGAGCGCACGGCGCTCGTGTACGCCCGCCAATCGACGCCCGGCCAGGTCCGCGGTCATGTCGAGAGTCAACGGCGTCAGTTTGCCCTCGCAGATGTCGCACGCGACTTGGGCTTCAGCCGTCAACAACCAGGGCGGTACAACTTCAGCTCACCGTTCCGTTCTGATCTCGATGCGCTGCGACCTCTCCTCATCTCACCGCTTTCTTCACGAGCGCGCCGATCCTTGCCTCGTCGGCGGTGGTCAACACCTTCAACGCGAAGTGTCAACGCGAAGGCGACCGGCCATACGGTGCCTTCGTCGTGGTTCGCCTCGTCGCTGAAGCCGAACGTCGCGTACCTCACCTTAAACTTGTGCGTGCTTGGAAGAAGCAGATGACATTGCCGTCCTTGGCGTACGCGGGCATCCCGTACCACGTTCTCGGTGAGAGGGCTGACGCGCTGGCTGTGACGATGGCATGGAGCTGCTCGGCCATGGCGCGTCCGCTTTCGGCATCTCGGCAATCTTCGCGAGCACGTCCCTTTCCCCGTCCGCCTTTTTCGCGCGCCAGGCCGTCCTGACCGATCAGGACGCACAAGATTACTGCCCCGAGCCTCCGCTAAAGCTAAATGGCTTTCACCGTTCGTTCCCGAACGATTCTGCTACTCTAGGGGTATGAAGATTACGGTCGAATTGCCAGACGATGTCGCACGTCGACCCGATCCTGGCCGAGAGGCGCTTGAAGCGCTGGCTATCGAGGGCTATCGCTCCGGCGCCTTAACGCACTACGAAGCAAGCCAGCTGCTGCAGCTTTCGCGCTTCGAATTCGATGCATTCTTGAAGGCTCGCAACATCTACGATCACGCGTACGACGTCGAAGACTTCGAGCAGGATGTTGAAACGCTTCGACAACTGGAGACGAGCGGCCGAATGCCCAGGTCGTGATCGTCGTCGTCGCTGATACCTCTCCGCTCAACTACCTCATTCAGATCGAGTGCGACCAAATCCTACCGGCGCTGTACGAACGCGTGCACGTGCCCGTGGCTGTCGTTGACGAGCTCCGTCATCCTGGGACGCTTGCAGTCGTGCGTACTTGGCTCGCGCATGTGCCCTCGTGGCTCGTCGTCGAGCGCGTCGAGGAACCTGCGGACCAAGCCTTGGCGAGACTTGACGAGGGCGAGCGGCAGGCAATCCAGCTAGCGCAGCGCGCGCACGCTGATTTGGTGCTCATGGACGACAGACTCGGCGTCCGGCTCGCGCGTGAGCGCGGACTTACCGTGACAGGCACCTTGGGCGTTCTGCTCCAAGCCGCTAAGCGCG
>JACPZV010000445.1 GCA_016195295.1 Acidobacteriota bacterium | reverse complement strand
CGGGTGGCCCCAACGTTGACCCTTGGTTCAGGGACGTCTCGCATCTCGACATCATCACCCGACAGCGGACCGTGGCCACCACGGGGTATGGTGGCACGCTTCCGGACCGAAACCACATCACCACAGCGCTGTCCTATGTGACCGGGTCGCACAACGTCAAGACCGGGTTCCAGTGGTCATTCGGGCAGGACCGCAACGACGCCTCGTCGCACGGGGACTTGCAGGAGTAGCGGTATCGCCTCGGCGTCCCGGAATCGGTGGTGGTGACCATCAACCCGTACGCCACCGAGGAGTACGTGAAGGCGGACATCGGCGTCTACGCTCAGGATACGTGGAGGTTCAAGCGGCTGACAGTCAGCCCGGGCGTCCGTTACGAATATTTCAACTCGATGATCAAAGAGCAGTGGAGGGCGGAGGGTCGCTTCGTGCCTGGCGCGATCTTCCCTGAGATAAGGGGGCTGCCGATCTGGCACGACGTCGCACCGCGGTTTGGCCTCGCGTACGATCTCTTCGGAGACGGGAAGACGGCGCTCAAGTTTGGCGCGAACAAGTACATGCGGCCCATGGCCGGGAGCTTCGCCAAGCGCTACAACCCGATCCGTGGAAGTGCGACCGACGTGCGCGACTGGTTCGATGTCGATCTGATACCGGGGACGTCCACCCCCTCGGGTATCCCCAAGCCGGGCGACCGCGACGATATCGTGCAGGACAACGAGATTGGCCCGAGCAATAACAGGTCCTTCGGCCTCGCGGCCGACCGCAGGCCGGCGGACGGGATCAGACGGGAATACAACGGCGAGTACACCGTCAGCATCCAGCGCCAGCTGCTGTCGCAGCTGGGCGTGACCTTCGCCTGGTACCGGCGGCAGTATTACCGGTTGCAGGGGGAAAACAACGTGCTCGTGAATCCCCAAACTGATTTCACGGCGTTCCAGGTGCCCAACCCGCTGGGGAACGGGGAGATCCTCACCATCTACAACCTCGACCCGAAAAAGCGCGGGCAGGTGAGTATTCTGGACTACAACTCCGACACCAATACGCACATCTCCAACGACCTCGAGATCAGCTTCAACAGCCGCCTGCCCAACGGGTCGACCGTGTTCGGCGGGTGGAGCGCCAGTCGGAACCAGGCGGTGACGTGCGACCAGTGGAACCCGAACGGTTCCACCTCGAGCGACTTGTTCTACGACATCTCCTTCGTGCGTGGCGGGCGGTTCTGCGACGAGCGCAATCTGGACATCCCCTTCCGGCACGACTTCAAGCTGGTGGGTACCTTGCCTCTGCCCATCGGGTTCGAGTTCAGCGGCACGATCGTGAGCTTTGCCGGCAACGAGACGCAAACCGTCTGGGACGTGCCGGCCTCGGTCTTTCCGAACGGCCGGCGGACGGTGCCGGTGCAGGTCCGGCTGACGCCCCCGGGGACCAAGTATCTGGACCGCTGGAATCAAGTCGACGTCGCGTTCAAGAAAAACTTCCGGTTGGGCGGCTATCAGTTCACGGCTCAGGCGGATGTCTACAACGCGCTCAACTCCTCCGTGGTCACGCTCCAAACGGAGGTGTTTGGCCCGAGCCTCGACTTCCCGAATACGATTCTCCAGGGGCGGCTGCTGCGGTTGGTGTCACAGGTGAAGTGGTAAGGAACAATAAGTAACCCCGGATGCAACGAGGAGCGCCGCTGTCTCCCTCGTCGCGCTACGGCGTCGTCCGATCGTCACTCGTCGTACAGATTCTCCTTCGTCGCGAGCTTCTATGTCTGCTCCCCTCCAGAAAATCGGCCGCTGCTCGTAGAGGGGGCTGTTGGACGCCGGCGTCTTCGAACGGCCAAAAGACCGGTCAAATCAGCCGAGCGTTCTCGGCGCCGCCGGGTGATTACGACGTCCCGTCATGGCAGACTTCAAGAAAATCACTCTTGTCAGCCTGATCGCGGGCCTCGCTGTCGAGGTGGCGAGCCTCGTGGGCTGTCGAGATTCGGACTCGCGCAGGACGAACGGCAAGCCGGCGTCGGGCACGTTGACGTTCACCAGGGATGTGGCTCCCGTCTTCTTTCGGGAGTGCGTCGCGTGCCATCGCCCGGGCGAGTCGGCGCCGTTTAGTCTGCTCACCTACCGGGACGTGAAACGGCGTGCCCGGACGATTGTGGCGGTGACCCGGAGTCGATTCATGCCGCCGTGGCTCCCCGATCCGGGCTACGGCCAGTTTGCCGGCGAACGCCGGCTCACAGACGCTCAGATTGAAACAATCCGCCGGTGGGAGGCGCAGGGAGCGCCCGAAGGGGACCCCGCCGATTTGCCGCCTCTGCCGCAGTTCACTGAAGGGTGGCGGCTCGGCCAACCGGACCTCGTCATCAAGCTGCCTCGGCCGTACATCTTGCGGGCGGACCCTCCCGAAGTGTGGCGCAACTTCGTCATCCCGATTCCGGTGTCGACGACACGCTACGTGAAGACAGTGGAGCTCCGTCCGGGGAGCGCCGGGGTTGTCCATCACGCTCTGCTTGGAGTCGATCCAACCCGGTCATCACGTCGCCGGGATGAACGGGATGTCGAGCCAGGCTTCGACGGCATGGGTATGGGCGACTCGCAAGCACCCGACGGGCACCTGCTTGGTTGGACGCCCGGCATGGTCCCCTTTCCGGGTGTCGAAGGCAAGGCCTGGCGTCTCGAACCAGGCACCGACCTGGTCCTTCAACTGCACGTGATACCCTCCGGTAAACCGGAGGTGCTGAATCCGATCGTCGGACTGTACTTTGCCAAGGCGCCGCCGGTCGGGCCTCTGATGTCTCTCATGCGACTCGACGCCGATCAGGCGATTGATATTCCCCCCGGAGAGAAACACTTCATCGTCACCGACAGGTTCGAGCTGCCGGTGGACGTTGAGGTGCTCGCGGCATATCCGCACGCCCATTTTCTCGCCAAGACCATGGAGGGCCTGGCCAGGCTGCCCGATGGGACGGAGAGGTGGCTGATTCGCATCAGCGACTGGGATTTCAAGTGGCAGGACATTTATCGGTATGCGAAGCCAATCCACCTGCCCAAGGGAACGACAATCAGCATGCGGTACAGCTACGACAACTCCGCCGACAACGTCCGCAATCCGAGCCGTCCGCCCAAGCGGGTCGTCGCCGGACTTCGGTCGTCGGATGAGATGGCTCACCTGCAGCTTCAGGTGCTGCCGCGAAGCGCGGAGGATGCGGTGCTTCTGAAGGAGGCGCTCTATCGCCAGGCGCTCCGGAAGAATCCCAGCGACGTGTGGGCCTACTACGAACTGGGCAACGCGCTTCGGGACAAGGGTCAGCCGTTGGAGGCGATTCGCCAGTATCGCGCGGCGCTGGAACGCGACCCAAGCCATGCCGCGGCGCGTAACAATCTCGGCGTTGTGCTGGCCACACAGGGCAACGTGGACGAGGCGATGAGCCAATATCGCCAGGCCCTGCGGTTTGAGCCTGATTTTGCCGATGCACACTACAATCTGGGCAACGCGCTGAGAGCCAAAGGCCGCCTTGATGAAGCGATCCGCCACTATCGCGAGGTGTTGCGGCTCGAGCCCGATCTTGCCGAAGCCCACAACAATCTGGGCGAAGTCCTGAGCTTACAAGGGAAATTGGATGAGGCGATCGCGCAGTTCCGCATTGCGGTGCGCATCAAACCGGACTCCGCGGAAGCCCACAACAACTTGGGCGCCGGCCTGGGTTTACAGGGAAAGCTTGGCGAGGCGATCACCCACTTTCGTCAGGCGCTGCAGATCGAGCCTGACCATGCCAACGCGCGCGAGAATCTGCGGATCGCGGTTGAGAAGGCCGTTTCGGCCGCGCGTGTCCAGCGCTGAGGCGGCGTGCCTTGGTCCAGGGTTCCAGGGCGTTCTCCGCAGTCAGAAGGGAGTGGAACGATGCGAAGAGTCCTTCCCATCGGACCGGCGTTTGTGGTGGTCATCATCGGCCTCGTGTGGCTCAAGGCAGGGCTCTCCGGCCAGGCCGCCGGTCAACGTGAGCCGGTTCATCGTCCACGCGTCCTGAACGTACACGCCGACGTCGGCGTTCACGTACTCATCGTTGCGCGTCGGCGTGTTGTAGACGTCGACCGAATCGGCAACGCCGCTGCGGTAGTTCTGGTTGAGATCGGCGTTCCGCGAGACCGAGTTGCCCTCCTGCCCGAAGGACCACTGCAGCCCGGTCTTCACGTTGTGCGTCCCGGTGCGTGCTTGGGATCGCGGAGGCCGGAGGCGCGCTCGATCTCATCGCCGGGGTTCAATTCGTGCCCCTTGAACTTCCAGATGCGCTCCATGTACGCGCTCACCTTGTTTCGGGGAGTCGCCTGAAAGGTGAGTCGGACGAGCGCGTCGCGCACGTACTGATCGACGACGGAGCGGACTCTACCCGACGTCATGTAACCTCCCCACGGCAAAGGTCATGACAAACGACGGATAAGCGCGGGCGGATGCAGTAGGATGCCGATTCCGAATCAGACGAAACGGACCGCAAAGCTCCGTGGGCGGCGATGATGATGCTCCATTCGCGATGTGTTCGCAAGCGTCAATTTGCCGGCGTCGCGGGGGTCATCGCGGCGACGGGAGTCGCGGCGCGGCTGGGGTTGACGATGTCGCGGGACGCCGTTCTTCCCGAATCACGGATCGCCGATCGGCCGGTGCAGATTCAGGGGGCTGGCTTCGTGTCGTCGCAGACGTGCCGGGCGTGTCATCCGAGCGAGTACGCAAGCTGGCACGCGTCATATCACCGCACGATGACGCAGATCGCGGCGCCCGACGGCGTCGCTACCAGCTTCGACAACGTGCGAGTGGACGAAGTCCCCGGCGAGCCAATGCGCCTCGAGGTCCGCAGTCGTGAGCTGTGGGCCGAATTCAACGATCCGGATCGTGCGGGGTCGCCACGCATACAGCGACGGATCGTGATGACGACCGGGTCGCACACCCAGCAGATCTACTGGTACGCAACCGGACGCAGCCGGATGCTCGGTCAGCTTCCCGCGATCTGGCTGGCCGCAGAGCGCCGCTGGATTCCGCGCCGCGCGGCGGTGATGCGTCCGCCGGGACCGCCACACTCCGAAACCGGCGCGTGGAACGGCATCTGCGTCGCGTGCCACACGGCCGACGGGCGGCCGCAAATCGACACGCCGTTCGGATCCCGACCTGTCGCGTCGCAATCGGCGAGCACGACGTCGGCCGAATTCGGCATCGCGTGTGAAGCGTGTCACGGACCGGGCGCGGAGCACGTGCGCGCGAACTCGCTCCCGCAGCGGCGGTACTGGCTGCATCTCACCGGCCACGCCGACCCGACCATCGTCCGGCCGGACCGTCTCGATCCGAAGCGAGCGTCACAAGTCTGCGGCCAGTGTCACTCGTTCTGGGAGTTTTCCGACGCCGCGAGCGAGCGCCGCGCGAACGTGCAAGG
>JACPZV010000397.1 GCA_016195295.1 Acidobacteriota bacterium | reverse complement strand
GTCGGCGAGACGCTCGAGGAGCGCGAGCGCAACGAGACGCTCGCCGTGCTCGACCGGCAGATCAAAGACGGGCTGGACGGCTTCACCGCGCCGCGGATTGCGGAGATCGTGATCGCGTACGAGCCGGTGTGGGCCATCGGCACCGGCCGCAACGCGACCGCGGCGCAGGCGGGCGAAGTCCACGCGCACATTCGCACGCGGCTGCGGCAGTGGTTCGGGGCCGAGGCCGCCGAGCGGTGCCGGATTCTGTATGGCGGCAGCGTGAAGCCGGACAACATTCGCGAGCTGATCGCGGAGCCCGACGTCGACGGCGCGCTCGTGGGGGGCGCGAGCCTGGACGTCCGGAGCTTCGGGGAGATCGTCATGAAGAGCCGGCCGGCTGCGATATAATCAGCGTTTGCCGTTGAGGAAACGCGGGGCCTTATGATCGCTTACTACTTGTTCTCGGCGCTCTACGTGGTCGTGTGTTTCGTCTTGTTGCTTGTGATTCTGCTGCAGCAGGGCAAGGGCGATGTGGCGGCCGCGTTCGGCGGCGGCGGCAGCAGTCAATCGGCGTTCGGCGCGCGCGGCGGCGCGACGGTGTTGTCCAAGGCGACGGCGGTACTCGCCGTGCTGTTCATGCTCGGCGCGCTCGCGTTGTCGATCATCGGTCAGCGCGGACCGGGATCGCTGTTGAGCGGCACGACCGCGCCACCGGCGCCAAGGCAGACGGCACCGGCGCCCGCTCCCGCTCAAGCGCCGGTACCGGCGACTCCGACGGGGACGCCCAAATAAGTTTGAAGTCTGAAGTCTCAAGGCTGAAGACCAACTTCGTCTTCCCACTTCAGCCTTCCCACTTCAGCCTTCACACTTCAGACTTTGTCTCTCTCCCTCAAAATGCCTGATCCCAGCGGACCGACAGGCGGATCGCTGAACCGATAAGCCCGACCATGCTGTAGGTCTGCACGAAGTTGCCCCACTGCTCCCGGGTGCGCGGGTCGATGTGCTCCGCCAGGAGGCCGTGCCGGTTGCGGCAGGCCAGCATGCTCTCGAAGAGGGCGCGCGCCTCGTCGCGCCGTCCGAGCGCGGCCAGCGCGTTGATGTACCAGAAGGTGCAGACGAGAAACGCATTCTCCGGCTGCCCGAAATCGTCTTTCTCGAGATAGCGGAACACGAAGTCGCCGCGGCGCAGTTCACGCTCGACCGCGCCCACCGTGCCGGCGAACCGCGGATCGTCCGCGGCCAGGAAGCCTACCTCGTTCAAGCGCAGCAGACTCGCGTCGAGCGCGTCGCCCTCCATGGTCGCCACGAAGCTTCCGAGCCTGGCATTCCACGACCGCTCACAGACCGCCTGATGGATGCGCGTGGCATGGCCGCGCCAGCATTCGGCCCGGCCGGTCAGTCCGAGCTGCGCCGCGATTCTGGCGAGCCTGTCGCACGCGGCCCAGCACATCACGCTGGAGAACGTATGCACACGCGTGACCCCGCGCAGCTCCCAGAGGCCGGCATCCGGCTGGTCGAAGAGCGCCGCCGCGTGTTCGCCGAGCGCTTCGAGTCGGTGGAACAGCGCCGCGTCGCCACGTTGGACCAGCCGTTGATCGAAGAACACGTGGGTCGCCGCCAGGATGGCTGCGCCGTAGACGTCGTGTTGGACCTGCCGGTGGGCCTGATTGCCGACACGCACCGGGCCCATGCCGCGATAGCCGGGCAGGGAGTCCACCTCGCGCTCGTCGGTGGCTTCGCGTCCGCTGATGCCGTACATCGGGCGCAGCCGGCCGTCCGCCGCGCCGGCGACCACGTTGAGGATGTACGCCAGATGGCGCTCCATGGTCCGCGTCGCACCGAGCCTGTTGAGCGCGTTGACGACGAAGTAGGCGTCGCGCAGCCAGCAGTGGCGGTAGTCCCAGTTCCGGCCGCTTCCCGCCGCTTCGGGAATCGACATCGTCAGGGCCGCGACAACCGCGCCCGTGTCTTCGAAGACGTTGAGCTTCAGCGTGATCGCCGCGCGGATCACCGCGTCCTGCCATTCGAAGGGGATGCCGAGATAGCGCACCCACTGCCGCCAATCGGCGGCGGTCTCCTCGAGGAAGTGGCGCCCGACTTCCGCGACAGCACCCTGCACAGTCTCGTCGGGTCCGAGGATCAACGTGACCGTGTCCTGCAGAAAAAAAGGCGTCTCTTCCAGCAGCGCGGTTATGGAGGCATCTGTGGTCAGGCGCAGCACGAGATCCGCGCCCAGGTATCGGATGTGGTTGCTCCCGGAGCTCGTCGCCGAGGAATGACGGCCGTACTCGTGGGCGGGACGCAGACGCACGCGCACGCGAGGATTCCCGGCAATCCGCCTGATCTGCCTGACCAGCATCATGGGACAGAACACGCGGCCGTGCTGGCGGAAGCGCGGCGAAAAATCGGTGATCTCGATGCATCCGCCGTAGCGATCGTGCACACGGGTCACGAGGATGGGCGTGTTGACGAGATACTGCTGTTCGTCTCGCGCGCGATCGATGAGATCCACGGCGAAGAAACCGAAGTCGTCTTCCCGCGCCGGCTCTCGCAACAAGGAACAGAACACGGGGTCGCCATCGAAGCGCGGGAAACAACCCCAGACAATCTTCGCCCCGGGATTCACCAGACAACCAATCGTGCCGTTGCCGATCAACGCCAGATCGAGGGAGGTCACGACGCTCTGATCCGCGTGCGGCGATTCATGAGTTCATAGACCCGGGGCGGCGCCATGGCCTGCCGGCACGCGCGGCGCCCCGTCCGCCACCGCGCCACGATCGAGCAGGCGGCCGCGGCGTCTCATGGCTGCCGCGTCGATCAGCATGCGGCCCGCCCACCGGTAGACGTTGAATTCCTGGACGAGGCCGCGCATGAGACGAATACGGGCGCGCTGTTCCGCCGCCGGCATCGTCAGCGCGAGATGGAGTGCCGTGGCGCATTGATCGGTGTCGTACGGGTTGACGACGATCGCTTCCGGCAGCTCGCGCGCCGCGCCCGTGAACTGGCTCAGCACCAGCACGCCACGCTCGTCGTCGCGCGACGAGATGAATTCCTTGGCCACCAGATTCATCCCGTCGTGCAAGCTGCTGACGAGACACAGATCCGCGGCGCGGAAATACTCGTAGACGGCGTCCGGCTCGTGATGCGCGATTTTGAGCACGACCGGCGGATAGGCGGCATCGGAGAACCGGCGGTTGATGCCCGCCGCCATCGCCCTCACCCGCGCCTGGTATTCCAGATATTGCGGAATGCGGCTGCGCGTCGGCGCGCTGATCTGGATGAACGTGAACCGGCCCACCCATTCCGGCCGCATCTCGAAGAAACGCTCCACGGCCCGAAGCCGCTCCTCGATGCCCTTCGTGTAGTCCAGACGGTCGACACCGACGCCAATCGCGTGGTCCAGCGGCAGGCGATGGCGTTCGCACACATCGACGCGGCATTGTTCCGCGGGCTTCTTCAGCAGGGCTTCGGACGGGGGCCACTCGACCGAGATCGGATAACGCTTCACCGCCGTCAGCTTGCCCCGGTACGACACGCTGAACATTTCCCGATCGGCTCGCGCCTCGAGCACCCGGTCGACCGTATCGATGAAGTTGTTGCAGTGAAACTGCGTGTGAAATCCGAGGATGCTGCTGCCGAGCAGGCCGTCGAGCAGTTGCTCCCGCCAGGGGCAGATGGCGAACGCTTCCGGGTTCGGCCAGGGAATGTGCCAGAACGTGATGATGGTTGCGGCCGGCAGCGCCTCCTGGATCATCCGCGGCAGCAGCGCCAGATGGTAATCCTGGACCAGCACGATCGGATCGGCCGACGATCCCGACTCGTGGACCACCGCGTCGGCGAACCTGCGGTTGACCGTGACGTACTGCTCCCAATCCGACGAGCGGAATGTCGGGCGCACGTGAGCGATGTGACACAGGGGCCAGAGTCCTTCGTTCGCGAACCCGTAGTAGTAGCCGGCTTCCTCCTCGGCGTTGAGCCAGACGCGACGAAGCTGATACGCCGGCCGATCGATCGGCACGGCCACCCGATCGTGTCGATCGACGACGTCGCGGTCGGCCGAGCCGCTGCCGTGCGCGATCCATGTCCCGGAACACGCGCGCATGACGGGTTCGAGCGCCGTGACCACGCCGCTTGCCGGCCGTTGCACGTCGATCGAGTCGCCCTGACGGACATGGATGTACGGCTCGCGGTTGGACACGACGATGACCGCCTGGCCGCGGAGCTCGGCCAGCAGGATCGCGCGCACCGCTTCTGGCGTCCACGCGAGCCGGTCGTGGTCGCGCGATTCATGCTCGGCTTCGATGTCTCGAATCAGCGCGCGGAGTTCAACGGCGATCGGCCGCAGCTCCGCCGAGTCGGGCTTCCCCGACGGGCGCACGAGCCCTTCGCCCCGCAGCAGCGCCCGCAGGCCGTGCACCCAGCCGCGCCAGCTCAATTGCGCGATGACGACCGTGATCAGCGAGACCGCGGCACCGAGCGCGACAAAGAAATAGAACAGGTACCTCCGGGTTTCCTCGCTTCGGCGCTCGACGAAGCTCATGTCATGCAGGAGCACGAGGTTTCCCGCCAATGCGCCGCCCGCGCGAAACGGCCGCACCGACACGAGGAGCGGACCGTGCGCACTGGCGAGCATGCGGCCCTGCTCCCCGGAAAACGTCTCGAGCGTCGGGCAGCCGACCTCCGGCGGGAGCGTTGTCGTCGCCAGAAGCTGGCCCGCCGCCGAGTCGCAGAATCCCAGCGCGTACAGCCGTTCGTCCTGCGTGATGGTGGTGAAGAACTGAAGCATCCGGCTCCGGCTTCCGGTGCGGACCATCTCTTCGAGAGGCCCCTGCACCGTGTTGGCGATCAGATTGGAGCGGATTTCGAGATCCCGGACGAACCACTTCAGCGTGAGGCCGTCGACGAGAGGCACCACGGCGTATGCGATCGTCCCGAGCGCGAGCATCAGCGGAACGATGAATCGCAGGGAAAGCCGCATGCGCGATCCTCTCGACGAATGTTACCGCCGATCCGGAGGCGGGAATGTCAACCGTACCGGGTTTCGCGGAGGGCGGGTGGCACTTGCTGACGGTCTCGGTCGTTCGTTGTGGGCGTCCCATTTCTGCCCTATACTCGAAAACTCAGCCATCTTTGCGGAAGTGGCGGAACTGGCAGACGCACCAGCTTGAGGGGCTGGCGGTCGCAAGACCGTGGGGGTTCGAATCCCCCCTTCCGCACCAAAATTCTTTTCAAGTCAATTGTTTCCAGCGTTCAGTTCGATCGGCCCTGAGCCTGCAGAAGCGCCAGCCGCGAGGCCGTACGCGTGCAGGTTCTGCTTCTCCGGCGCCGATTGAGGTCGTTCAACGCCGACAGGTTGCGGAACGCGTCCTACGGCGCCGCAACTACTGGTGATCTGTTCGATCTGAAGCGTCGCGTGCACGTCCCTTTGCAAGAATCTGCAAATCGAGTCAGGTCTGCTTCGTAAGCCCCAGTTTTTCGCGGATGGCAGCGACGTGAGTCGCCTCGCGCGTTGGTGCGTGTTCGACGTCGCGCTCGAACTGCGCGAGAAGCGCTTCGAGTCGCTCGCGACCGCCAGGAGTCCGCGCGGCTTGGCGCGGCGTCTTGTTCCCCAATGCGGGCACCCGCGTGTCGAGCCACGCCTCCCAGTGTCGGCGGATCATTTCCTCTTCGATCGGTTGAAGCTCGGGCGGTGGTTCCCGCTCCGGTTCGACGTGCGCCTCGCCTGTTGCGCGCTGGAGCTGTCGCTCCGCGATGGCTTGACTGGGATCGACCACTGTCGTATCGACCAGGGTTGCTGCCTCGCCCAGGCGTTTGGCGATCTCGCGCTTCAGTCGGTCCGCACGTCGCGCTGAATTCACATCGGCCACCAGGCGACCCCGCTTGAGTCGAAGCGTGCCGAGGATCGTGTTATCCCACGCGCGTAAACAGCAGATCCGCCGGCCGAAGCCTTTGAGACGCGCCCTGTTCCAGCACGTGAAATCGCTTTCCGGTCAGCACGTCCTTGAGATCAAGGCTCCGCGCTGTCGTCGCCTGTTCCACGACAAATGCGCTTAGTGGACTGCGACAGGCGGTCTCGATATAGGCGCGATCCAGCTCCGCGACGCCAGTCCCCGTCGTCGCCAGCCAGTGCAGACCGATTGGCTGCGTCGGCCAATCGTCACGCGCCTCTTCAGACTCTGGGTCTGGCACGAATCCGAGGACGAGCCACGGGACGAACATCGTGTCGAACTCCGGCGTCGACGGCATGTCGTCCGGAACGTCGTCGTGGATCCAAAAGTCCTCCCACGCGTGATCGATGAGCGGCTTGCCCCACGTCTTGAGCGTGAAGTCCAGCAGCGTGTCCACAACCCGGCCCTCGGCACCACGAAGCCGCACGCGAGCGGAATCCTCCGCCGAGTGCTTCTCGAGACAACAGTGCTTGAACTTCCGGCCGCTGCCGCATGGACACGGATCGTTCCGCCCTGGTGCACCGGAGGACATTCGACGTCATTCTACAGTCCCGCCCCTGTTGCGTCCTTGAGGTGATGTACGATGGCGCGATGCCCGAGCGCATCCCGCCCTTGGAATAGCGCAGTGAGGCAAGAGTGCCGATTGCACCACGCTTGCTGGATGTCGTAGCCGTCCTCTCAGACGTGCCCGCGCACGGCCTCCCGCGCGGCCAGGTCGGCACCATCGTGGAACTCCTCAAGCGCCACAGCGGCACCTCGACTAGACAAAGGACCGCCGCCACAGAGGGCAGGTTCGCTGTCTGCGTTCGCAACGACAGGTACGAAGCCTCTCTGGAACGGAACAAGATCTACGCCGTCCTGCAGGACGACGACGCTGAGCACGATGGCGATTTTCTAGTCGTCGACGAAGCGGCGAGGACTATTTGTTCTCAGCGACAGCGAGGACTTCTTGGTCCTTCAGGCCGGCCAGACCTGCTGACGTCGCGGTTCTGAAGTCGATTGCAGGCACACGCCTCACGACGGCAGACACGATGATCTGATTCAGATCCGCGTCAGCCTGGAAGCGGATGGGCATTCAGCGCGTGAGCGGAGTTTGCTTCTTCGCGTCGGTGAGCTTCTGGTAGAACATCGGGTCGGCATCACGCGCCGCCTGTCGTGCGGCATCGAAGTCCTGCTGCCGACCCTGCAGGTATCGATCGACGTCATCACGATGAGCGAGGTAGTACGTAATGGCGCCGTACACCTGCTCCAGGTTCAAGACCGGGAACGCCTGCGCAATCGCCTCGGCCGACTGGCCGGACAGAAAGGCGTAGACAATCGAATCGAGGGACACACGGCTCTCTGCGACCAGATATACGCCGTCACGCTGCTCGATGTAGGCGTCGCTCATTGCCCTTCTCCTACCCATCTTGCGTCCTCTGGCGTGCTCGAATCAAGCATCCAGGCCGTCGGGACCAACTCGACCAGAAGTAGCGTTCCAGCCGCAAAGGTCCGTTTGGCTGGTGATGAAATCGTCGAAAATCGCCCAGCACACCGTTGCAAGAATTTGCAAGACGATCGGCGTTGGACGGTTTCAACCGACCTCAATCGGCAACGATGAGGGACAGCCGACCCCGATTTTCCGGGGTCGGCCTTGATCGGCGTTCAGTGCCTTTAGCTTGAGGGGCTGGCGGTCGCAAGACCGTGGGGGTTCGAATCCCCCCTTCAATTTTGCCAACAGATGACTGTCGCGATAGCCGATCGCATCGTGGGCTGCCTCAAAGGCATTGCTGCCGGTGATGCTGTCGGCAAGCAGACAGAGATGCTCTCCATCGAAGACGTACGCCGTTGGTATCCGCACGGCATCCGAGGCTTCGAAGGAACACCGGGCGCGATCGTGCCGCGATATACGGGCAATGCCAAACGCCAGTGGCGGATCGGCGAAACGACGGATGACACGGAACGGACGATCGCCGTTGCGCGAGCCATCATTGCCGAACGGGACGTGATGCATGTGAGCATCGGCCGTGAAATGCTCCGATGCACGAAGAGTGTGCATCCGGGGGTCAAGTCTCTCTGGGAATTTCACCAGGCTGGCGATCCCGGACGGATTGCAACGGAGCATGACGGCTGCGGCGCGGCGATTCGCGTGGCGCCGGTCGGCATCTTCTACACGTCTGACCGCCTGGCCGACATCGTGAACGGCGCCCGCGAAGCCTCGATCTCGACGCACGGCGGGTCGACGGCGATCGCCGCCGCTGCCGCCACCGCTGCGGCCGTCTCCGCAGCCATTGATGGGGTCGCTCCGCGTCAAGTGTTAGAGCTTGCGACTTGGTAGCAGTCGCCAGTGAACTCGCCCGGCTGCGACACTGAGGGTCGCACGTTGACCGCACAGCCGCCTCGCAAGCGCTTGCAGTCGGCGGCACCGGGCGCCATCATGAGGCGCCGCGGCTGATCCGGCCCCTCACCTGCTGCACACGAATGGGATGTGCGATGAAAATGCCGGGCGGCGATGCCGCCATCGTTGATCGAGTGAAGCTCACGGGATACTGCTTGCACCCAGAGCCCACGCCTCGTTGGCCACGACGCCAGCCGAATCTCTCCTCTGCCGTCACTCGTCTAAGCGGTGTAACCTTCGTCGACCTACTTTTCTCAAGGAGCTACAGATGCCTCATTCCCAGTCCCGGACATCGCCCGGCCGTCGCGCCTTCGCCGCCCTCGCGCTCGCGTCCCTCGTGCTCGTCAGCCTGCCGGCGCCCGCGCGCGCACAGGACGTGATGACGAAGGAATCGGTCGCGTCGCTCAAGGCGTCGTTCATCGCCGACCTCGACAATCTCCATACGAAGTTCCTCGGCCTCGCGCAAGCGTTTCCGCAGGACAAGTACGCGTGGCGGCCGATGGACGGCGTGCGCTCGGTGAGCGAGGTGTTGATGCTCGCCGCGATGGAAGGCTACTCGTTCATCCCGACGTCGTTCGGCGCAAAGGCCGCCGACCTCGGCAGTCGTGAAGAGGCCGCCAAACTACGCACGCTGTCGGACAAGGCGCAGGTCATCGACCATCTCAACAAGGGCTTCGCGCACGCGAAAAAGGAACTCGAGGCGCTCGACCCGGCCACGCTGACGGGCACGCGCAAGGTGATGGGACAGGATCGCTCGGCGGCGGACGTGGTGCTGTTCATCGGCGGCGACCTGCACGAGCACTTGGGCCAGATGATCGCCTACGCGCGGACGAACCACATCGTTCCGCCATGGAGTAAGTGAAACCGCGGAGGCAATTGCAGTTCTCGGGTCTGGTGTTTTAGTTCGTGACACCGCGTAGAGGCGGGGGGCTCGTAGACTCTTCAGTAAGTCACTGATAGGAAATGACATATGGCATGCAGCCGCGCTTGGCCCCAAGATTGAACTCTATATGACATCATGGTTCATTACGAGTCCAACCAACGGAACGCCGGCGCTCAAGGAGTTCCTCCTCTGTGTCCGAAGTGTGGGAGTCACAGAACCGAGATCGTCGGGCGCTCGAACGACATGAAAACGATCACGGTGCGCTGCAATGCCTGTGGCGCCCGATCGGAGCTCCCGGTCGAGAAAGAAGACGCCGCCGTCGCCTAGAGGTAAGCTTCGCGCTCTGACAGTCGAGCTTTCACAGTCGTGTGACGTCGCGGTCGTCGGCGCCGGTGCAGCCGGCCTGGCGACCGCGATCTTCCTTCGTCGGTCCACTCGGACGCGCTCGGTCCTCCTCCTCGACAGCGCAAAAACTCCCGGCGCAAAAATCCTGATCAGCGGCGGTTCGCGTTGCAATGTGACGAACGTCACGGTGAGCGACCGCGATTTCTGGGGCGGGCGATCGTCGCGACGACACCGGCGCTCGATCCGCTTCTGCTCGCGCGGGAGAATTCCGTGCGTCGCGCGCGCTCCGGCGTGTCGCAAGACGTCGAGTTGGTCGTGCGCGTCGACGGCGCCGTCACGATTCGACTGACCGGCGCGCTGCTGTGGACGCACTTCGGCGTCAGCGGTCCGGTCGCGTTGAACGCCTCGCGACATTGGCTGTGCGCGCACATCGACAGGCACCAGGCGTCGATCACCGTGAATTTCCGTCCGGGCGAGCAGTTCGACGAGATCGATGCGCGATGGACACGGCTCGCGGCGGACCATCCAAAATCGTCCGTGCAGACAACGCTCGCGACGATGATGCCGGCTTCGGCTCGCCTTCGAGATTGTTGCGCCGGACGCGTGAACGTTGACATCAGATGCGGGCACGCCATAGGCTGACCCTGATGTCCCGTCCCTTTCTGTTCCGCGGGTTCAAATCGTCGCACGAGATTCTCGAGAATGGCCTCGGTGCCCTCGAGCGCGAGGTGATGGCAGTTCTCTGGAGCCACGACGAGATCAGCGTCCGGGCGGCGTGCACGCTGCTGGGGTCGACCGCCGCGTATACCACGATCATGACGACGATGGATCGGCTGTACAAGAAGGGCCTGTTGGCGCGCCGCAAGGCGGGCCGCGCGTTCGTCTATCGCGCGACGGCCACGAGACACGAGCTGGAAGACGCCGTGGCGACCGAGCTCGTGCAGAGCCTGATTCAGCGCGACGGCAGCGAACCGCTGCCGCTCTTGTCGTCCCTCGTGGACGCCGTGTCCGATCGCGATCGCGCGTGGCTCGACGAACTGGAACGGCTGATCCGCGAGAAACGCCGCGCGCTGCGGAGCGGCGCATGAACGACCTGACCTACGTCCTTCGCGGCGCTGCGCTCGCGCTCGCCTGGTTTCTCGTCCTCAACATCGCGGCGAGCGCGCTGATCGCCCGCGTCGCCGGCCCCATCGTCGCCCATCGCGGTTCCGGATCGCCCGCGTTCTGGTTTGCACTCCGTATG
>JACPZV010000038.1 GCA_016195295.1 Acidobacteriota bacterium | reverse complement strand
GCGATCGCGGCGCGATTGCCCTCTCGGTAGCTGTGCGACCAGATGAGCTCACCGGTCTTCCCATCGAGCGCGATGACCGACCGCCGCGTGCCGGCGGTGGTGTAGAGCGTGCCGCGGATGGCGAGCGGCGTGCCTTCGAGTTTGTACTCGGGCCGCGTGCCGAGGTTGTCGGTCTTGAAGCGCCAGGCGACTTCGAGCTGATTGAAATTGCTGGCCGTAATCTGATCGAGCGGCGAGTATTTCGTCCCGTGGACGTCCGCGGTGTAGTGGGTCCAGTCCCCGTTCTTCGTGCTCGGCTGGCCAGCGGCTTGGCCGGAGAGCTTCGCCGTCAAGCCGCGTGGCCCGGCGATCATCAGACCGACGAGCAGGACGAGCGAGACGACCGCCATCACGGATCGACAAACCGTTCGTGTCATCGTGGACTCCCGCACGCTCGGCTGCCCTTCGGCAGGCTCAGGGCATCCCGAGCTTTGTCGAGGGATGAAAGCCTCGCTCCGATCAAGACAGATAATGCGATGCTGAGACGAGCACAATATATATCGATAAAGGGCTGCTTCAAGTGAAAACTCCGCGGAGGACCGGTGAAGGTCGTTCAGGTTAATTGCGTCTTCGACAGGCGGTTGACCGACCCGGAGGCGCTGCTCGAGCGCTACACGACGCTCACCGGTTGGAGCGAGGCGCTGCTGGCAGCCGGTGCGGACCACGTCGCTGTCGTGCAGCGCTTCAGCCGTGGGGCGCGACTGACGAGAAACGACGTCGACTACGTTTTCGTCGACGATGGCGGGCCCGGCCGACCGCCGCCGTGGCGATGGTCGACGCCCGCAGCGCATGCCGTGGCGACCTTGACTCCGGATGTCGTGCACGTCAACGGCCTGGACTTCCCGATGCAAGTGCGCAAGGTACGGTCGGTGCTCCCATGCGCGTCGGCGCTCGTCGTGCAGAGTCACGCGGGCGGTGGAATGGTGGGTCGCGCGCCCGCGACTCGGTTGTTGGGACGCGTGGCCAGATCGGTGGTCGACGCATTTCTGTTCGCGGCGGGCGAGCACGCGGACTCGGCGCGGCGCGCGGGGCTGATCGCGCCTCGCCAGTTGACGTACATCGTGATGCCGGCGAGCACGACGTTCCGGCCGGTCTCTCGCGGGGCGGCGCGCGAAGCGAGCGGCATCGCCGGAGCGCCCGCGGTCCTCTGGGTCGGTCGCCTGACGGCCAGAAAAGATCCGTTGACGGTCCTCGACGGTTTCGAGCGCAGCCTCCCGCACTTGCCGGAGGCCACGCTTACGATGATCTATGGGACCGACGAGTTGCTACCCGACGTCCGCCGGCGAATCGACGCCTCGATCGCCCTGCGCGGACGCGTGCGCCTCGTCGGTGAGGTGCCGCACAAGCGGATGCCGATGTACTTCAGCGCGGCGGACGTGTTCGTCGTCGGGAGTCATCGCGAGGGCAGTGGTTATTCGCTCATGGAGGCCTGCGCGTGCGGCTTGATCCCGGCGGTGACCGATATTCCGACGTTCCGACTGCTCACGGCCGACGGCGAGCTGGGTGCGCTGTGGAGGCCGGGGGATGCGGTCGATTGCGGCCGGGCGCTGATTCAGCTGGGCGCGCACGACCTCGCGCAGCGCCGGGCACACGTCGAACATCACTTCGCGCGTGAACTGAGCTGGACGGCCGTCGGCCGTCGCGCGCTTGACATTTACGCTGATGTGTTGAAAAACCGGCGCCAGCGAATGGTCCGCGATACTCAGCCCGCGAGGTTCTAGGGGCTTTCCGGAAGTCATCGGCCCGCCCGTTATGTGACGGGCAGAGCGCGTGAGCGCGCGGGCGTGGCGCTGATTACCGCGAACGCGTCTCGCCGCCACACGATCTCCACTCTCCAACCACACCGGCGCAGCAGCGCGACTTTCTTCCTCGAGCGGCGCGAGGCACCGGGCCGCCAACGCTCCGGTGCCGACTCCAAGGTCCACGATCGTGCGCGCGCGCGGGTCGACCGCGGCCGCGGCCACGGCCAGCATGTCGACATAATTCGGAATCAAAGTACGGATCTGTCGATCGTAATTGGCGAGGCGAATGCCGAGATGCGAGGCGACACTCATTGAGGACGTCGAACATCATGATCCATCGAAATGCACGGGGTTGCACCCCTTGCCGGCTGTCCGGCCGTGACTGTATCCGCTATGATGGTGATGGGTAGTTACCGGCTTTGCCGGTGTTCCATGCGCAGATCCCTGCTGGCACTGACCGTCGCCATCCTGCTGATCGCCCGCGTGCCGCTTCACGCCGATCTGCTCGTGTACGGGCTGTTCGGGGATTATGTCGAAGCCTTGCGCGCCCAGGCGGGCATTCCCGGACTTTCCGCCGTGATTGTCGGCGTGGACGACATTCTCTGGGAACGCGCGTCCGGCCAGCAGAACGTCGAGCGAGCCATCGCCGCACGGACCGACACGCCGTATCAACTCGACGGGATCACACAAGTGTTCATGGCATCGGTCGTGCTACGGTGCGTCGAGGACGGCTATGTGACGCTCGACAACTCCCTCGGCCAGTTCAATCCGACCAACCCTGACGCGAGCGCCACGATCCGGCAGATCCTCACGCACACGTCAGGCACGGCAACCAGCCCCAGCTTCGCGTACCACCCCGAGCGCTTCAATTCGCTCGTGGATATTGTCAGCGTTTGCACGCGCGGTTCGTTTCGTGCGACGGTCGCCAGCGGGCTCGATCGCTTCGCAATGGTTGACTCGGTGCCCGGCCTGGATGCGGTCGATGTCGTTCCACCGACGGACGGGATTTCGAATCAGGCGGTCGTTCGGTACGGCGCCGCGCTCCAGCGTCTGGCGACGCCGTACGTCGTCGACCAACAGAAGCACGCGACGCCGTCACAGTATGCGGTGAGGACGCTCACGGGATCGCGTGGACTGGTTTCTACGGCGCGGGACTACGCGCGATTCGATCTGGCGCTTCGCAAAGGCGTGCTGCTGCGCCCGGAAACGCTGGCGGCCGCGTGGCGCGCGCCCGTCGACGGCAACGGCGTACCGCTCCCGCACGGCATGGGGTGGTTCGTGCAGACGTACAACGGCGAGAAGGTCGTGTGGCAGTTCGGCGTCAGCGACAACGCTTCGTCTTCTCTGGTGGTGACTGTGCCGTCGCGGGGGCTCACGCTGATTCTGCTGGCGAACAGTGATGGTCTCGTGAAGTCGTTTCCGTTGGCGGCAGGCGATGTGACCGCTTCGCCGTTTGCGAAGGTGTTCCTTGGAATCTTCGTGCGGTAGGAGACACGCGATTCGCCATGCGAGTCGGACCGCTCGTCCTCGCGATGCTGCTGGTGCCCGCGACGCGGGTGTCCGCCGAGTGGCAGATCAAGCCGTTTCTGGGGACGTCGTTTGCCGGCAGCACGACGTTTTTCGATCTGGACCAGGGCGCGGGCGAGCGACATCTCGCTGTTGGCATGACCAGCGTGAAGCTTGGCGAGGTGTTCGGGGTCGAGGCCGACGTGGCGCATGTGCCGGGATTCTTTCAGTCGGGTGGGCCGTTCAGCCAGTTGGTGCTCGGGAGTAGCGCGACGACGGTCACCGGCAACGTGGTCGTGGCGCTGCCTCGGCACCTGACGGAGTACACGCTGCGCCCGTACTTCGTCGGGGGTGGCGGCCTCATGCACGCGCGGATCGACGATGCGAGGGCGATCTTGTCCGTGTCGAGCAATCTGGCGGCGTGGGACATGGGCGTTGGCGTCACCGGTTTCCTGTCGGATCGCTTCGGCGTCAGCTGGGACGTCCGGTATTTTCGCAGTTTCGGCGGGGCGGACGAAGGGCTGAGTACCGGCCCCGAACAGCTTTCGTTCTGGCGCGCGAATATGGCCTTGGCGATTCGCTACTGATGTACTAGGATGGAGCCCGCAATGATGCGTCGACTTGGTTTCTGGTGCGCGGTGGCCCTCCTGGCGGCGGGCGCGGTGGTCCGCGCGGCCGGAATCGGGCGCATCCTGCCGATTGTTCGCGATGACCAGGTCGTGGTCTCCTGCGAGCTCACCGACGCCTACACGGACGAAGTCCGGGACGCGATTTCCAGCGGACTGCGCACCACGTTCACCTATGATCTCGAACTGCGGATGGTCGTGCCAGCCTGGGTCGATCGGACCATCGCGACCGCGGTTGTCAGTACCAGTGACCAGTACGACAACCTCACGCGGCGCCACAGTCTGACGCGCGTCGTCAACGGGCGTGTCGACGAAGCGACCGTGACCGAAGACGAGGCGGTGGTCAAGCAGTGGCTGACGACGCTGACGCGCGTGCCGCTCACGCAGACTGCGAACCTGAATGCCAACCGCGACTACTATGTTCGCATCAGCGCGCGCGCGCGTCCGCGCGGATCTTCGCTGTTCAGCTTCGCTGACGCCATCACCGGCTCGGCCAAGTTCACGTTCATTCCGTAAGACTGCCGCGGCGGGAGTGCCGGAGGAGGGAATCGAACCCTCACGGGGAGTAAACCCCACGGGATTTTGAGTCCCGCGCGTCTGCCAGTTTCACCACTCCGGCCCTTGGTATGGTGAGCGCGTTTCAGTATAGCGTCTCGTTTCGCTGACCCGCCCGTTCCCCTCGATCAGTTTCGAATACAACCTCGCTGGCGAGAGGTACTTAAGGTCGTATTGTGACGACGGGCGAAAATGCGGGAAACGCCTGATTTTCCGGCCATTTCCCGTTGATTGGGCGTCGCAAGTCCGCTATACTGATAGAACTGCTGCAGCGACTTCAGCCTTCCATATAGCGCTCCTAAAACAGGGGGAACCGTGACGTTTCAGGTTGGCGACAAGGTCATTTACCCGAATCATGGTCTCGGGATTGTGGAACGGATCGAAGACAAGACTATCCTCGGCACGACGTGCGGTTTTTATCATCTTCGGATCGTCGCGAACGACACGACCGTTCTCGTCCCGCTGACGAACGTCGACGGCGTCGGCCTGCGACGCGCCATCAGCGACAACGAGGTCGAGCGGCTGTTCAATCTGCTTGGCGACGGCAAGATCGACAACCATCAGAACTGGAAAGGCCGCTTCAAGGACAACTCGGACAAGATGCGGAGCGGCTCGATCTACGAAGTCGCCGATGTGCTCAAGAGCCTGACGTTCCTGGCGAAGTCGAAGAGCCTCTCGTTTCGCGAAAAGCGGATGCTGGATCGCGCGAAGTTTCTGATTATCTCGGAAGTGTCCGAGGTGATGCGCGAGACGGCGGCGGCGATCGAAGGCCGGGTCGACCACGCGCTCGAGCGCTGCTTCAGCCAGAAAGCCCGGACGACGGCTCGCGCGAAGGTCGCGAAGGCGGCGCCGCGCGCCGTGGCGTCGCCCGCGCCGCGCCGCGCAGCCCGCGCGTCGTAGCGCGCGTCTCCGCCGATCGCGGCCCTGAAAGGGCCGTGCTACAAGGTCCATCGAGCGCCCGTCGGCTCCGGCCGGCGGGCGTTTTCGTTTATCATCGCGCCGCGTGATCATCGCCGCCGTCCGCTCGCTCGTCACCTACGTTGCCGTTTCCCTTTACGTCCTGATCGTCGCGCCGCCCGGGATGCTCATTGCCGCGGTCTTTGGGGCGAAGAATCATCTCTACGTGCTCGGCCACCTCGGAGTCCGCCTCGGCCTGGTGCTCGGCGGCATCCGCTACCGCGTCGCAGGCGCGGAGCACGTACCCCGCGGTCGCGCCGCCGTCTATTGCGCCAATCATCAGAGCAACGTGGATCCACCCGTGCTCTTCGACGCGGTGCATCCGCGGCTGCACATTCTCTACAAAGCCGAGATCGACAAGATTCCCGTCCTCGCGCGTGCGTTCCGGTACGGCGGCTTCATTCCGGTCGACCGGCGCAATAAGGAAGCCGCGCTTCGTTCCATCGAGGAGGGCGCCAAGTCGATCCGCGCGGGCAATTCGTTCTTGATCTTTCCCGAAGGCACGCGCAGCCGGACCGACGAGCTGCTGCCCTTCAAGAAGGGCGGTTTCATCATGGCGATCAAGGCGCAAGCGCCCGTCGTGCCGGTCGCGGTCCAGGGCGGCCGCGATTCGATGCGGAAGGGAAGCTGGATCGTCCGGCCGGTCACGGTCAGCGTTCGCATCGGCGAACCGATCGAAACCGCCGGGGTGACGCTCGACGAGCGCAACGTGGTGATCGAAAAAACGCGCGACCGAATAGCCGCGCTCTTGGCTGAAGGCCCGGTGATAGACTGACCGTGCCGGCGCTTCCGGGGAGTTCCGCATGAAAGGGCTGAGGGCTGAGGGCCTAGGGCTGGGCGTTGCCGCTGTGTGCGGCCTCGCCGCGCTGGCGCAAACGCCCGCGCAGCAACCGACCTTCCGCACTGAAGCCAACTACGTTCGCACGGATGTTATCGGCGTTTCGCGTCGTGCCGTAGTCAGGCGGGTCCAGAAGGACCCGCCCTACGGCAGTC
>JACPZV010000396.1 GCA_016195295.1 Acidobacteriota bacterium | reverse complement strand
GATCGCCCGCGTTCTGGTTTGCACTCCGTATGTTTCCGGCGGCCGTCGCCGCCACGTTTGTCGCCGCGGTGTTCGTGCCGTCGTACTGGAAGTACGAGCCAAGGGGGTATGGCGAAGGGTTCGACGTCAGCCTCGGCGTGATGGCGATCACCGCCGCGCTGGTGATTGTGGCCGCCGGGCGACGTGGGTTGACGGCGTGGTGGCGAGCGTCGCGGCGCGTCCGGTCTTGGATGCGTACGGCCGAGCCGATGACCGTCGCGGGCTCGGACATGCCGATGTACGCGATTGACGCCGACGGCCCGCTGATGGCCCTCACCGGCATTCTGCGTCCGCGGTTGATCGTCGCGCGCCGCCTCGTCTGTGCGCTCACGCCCGAGGAACTCGCCGCCAGCGTCGCGCACGAAGCCGGCCACCGCCGCGCGTGGGACAACCTCAAGCGACTCATGATGCGCGGGTCGCCCGATTTCCTCTCGGTGACGGCCGCGGCGCGAGCGCTCGAGCGCCGCTGGGCCTCGGCGTCCGAACACACGGCCGACCGTCTCGCGGGCCGCGAAAGCTCCGACGCGCGCTGCGCCCTCGCGTCTGCGCTCGTGAAGGTCGCACGGCTCACGCCGGAGGTCGCCGCGCTCGCCGAGCCGATATCCACGCTTGTAGGCGGCGGTGAAATCGTGTCGCGTGTGGAGCGCCTGCTCGACGACCGCACGCTTGTCGCATCTGACCGCCATGTCTCGGCGCCGCGCTGGATCGCCGCAACGTGCACGATCGTGATCGTGACGGTCAGCTACGCGCCGATGCTTCGCGCGGTGCACGCCGCGACGGAGTGGTTGGTCCACGCGCTTCCCTGAGCCGCCGAAAACCTCGAACTGAGACTCAGAACTGAGAACTTGGAATTCAACACCCGGAACCCCGAACCCGCCGCCTGGACCGCCGACGTCGACCGGGAGCCGCCGCAGATCGGTGGTGGCCGCACGTCGATCGCGCTCTTCGCGCTGATCGCCGTCCTGATGGCGACCGATCTGACGATCGAGTTCCGGATGGGCGAACCGCTCGGCCTGCAGGGGTTCGAACTCTGCATCTTCGTGTCCGCGCTCGCCGGCTTCGCGTTCCACTGGCGGCAGATGACGAACGCACGCCGCCGCTCGCAGCGGCTCGACCGCGAGCTGGCCGAGGCGCGCGCCGAGGTCACGCGATGGAGCGAAGATGCGAAGCGCTGGAATCAAGAAGCGCAAGACGTGTTGCAGGGTCTCGGCCAGGCGATCGATCGCCAATTCGATCGCTGGGGCCTGACGCCGGCCGAGCGTGAAGTCGCGCTGCTCCAGCTGAAAGGCTTACGACATAGGGCAATCGCCGAATTAAGACAAACCAGTGAACGCACGGTCCGTCAACAGGCACTGGCCGTGTATCGCAAGTCCGGCCTCAGCGGACGGAGCGATCTCGCCGCGTTTTTCCTCGAAGACCTGCTGCTGCCCGCCAGTACGTCGTCTGACGTACGCGAATCCGTCAGTTGAGCGATAGCTTTCACGCGCCGCTTCGATAGAATCACGGCCTCGGATCCCTCACCCACCACGCAAGGAGTGACGTCATGCGCAAAGTAATGGCCGTGCTGGCCGTGGTCGGTCTCGCGGCTGTGAGTCCCGCACAAGCCCAGGATGGTCTCTACAAGTTCTCGAAGGAGATCGCCGTCGGCGGCGAAGGCGGTTGGGACTACCTCTCCATCGACGCGCCGGCTCACCGGCTGTACGTCGCGCACGCGACGAAGGTCGTTGTCATCGACATGCAGGCGGGCAAAGTGGTCGGCGACATCCCCGACACGCCCGGCGTGCATCAGACGCTCAAAACGAAGCAGGGCGCGCGGACGATGGCGCTCGATCCGTTGACGCACACGATTTATCTGGCGACGACCGACTACGAGCCGCGGCCCGCGGGATCGAAGGAGCGGCCGAAGGCCGTCGCCGGCACGTTCCGCATCCTCGTGTATCAGATGACGAAGTGAGCCGACTCATGCGTCGAGTCATCAGTCGGTTTCTGATCGCCGGTCTCGCGTTCACGGGATCGGCGATCCACGCCGCCGCCGGTCAGGCGCAGCCTGCACCGGCGTCCAACAACGCGCCGCCGCTGACACTGCAGGCGGCCCTGGCGCAGGCGCGTGTGAACAGCCAGCCGTTCCGCTTGGCGCGGGCCGCGTCACAGCTCGCGACCGAAGATCGCAAGCAGGCGTTGGGCGCGCTGCTGCCGTCGCTCGGCGAATTCAGTCAGTACATCTACACCCAGCCCAACGGCACTCCGTCCGGCGTCTTCGTCGCCAACGACGGCGTCAACGTCTACAACACGTGGTTGACCGTGCACGGCGATCTGTTCTCGCCCGGCAAGTGGGCGGAGTACAAAAGCACGGCCGCAGCCGAAGCCGTCGCGCGCGCGAAGGCGGACGTCGCCGCGCGGGGGCTCGTCGCTACCGTCGTGCAAACCTACTACGGGCTCGTGGCCGCGGCGCGAAAATCCGCGAGCGCGCGGCAGAGTTTGCAGGAGGCGCAGCAGTTTCTGGTGATCACCGAGCGGCAGGAGGCGGGCGGTGAAGTCGCGCACTCCGACGTCGTGAAGGCGCAGATTCAGCAGACGCAGCGTCAGCGCGACGCGCAGGATGCGGAGCTGGCCGCGCTGAAAGCGCGTCTCGGGCTCTCCGTGCTCGTGTTCCCGGATTTCCGCGAGACGTTCACGATCGTCGACGATCTGCAGGACGTGGCGCCGCTTCCAGCGCTGGACGAGGTCAAGGCGAAGGCGACCGGATCGAGTCCCGACGTGAAAGCCGCCGAAGCCGTCGTCCAGCAAGGCCTGTCCGATGTCGGCGTCGCGCGGGGCGGGATCCTGCCGTCGGTCTCGTTCGACTACTTCTACGGCATCAACGCGAACCAATGGGCCATCTACAGCCCTGAGGGCGACCGCCTGCTCGGATCCGTCGTGCAGGCGCAGTTGACCGTGCCCCTGTGGAGCTGGGGCGCGACGCAAAGCAAGCTCCGGCAGGCGCAGCTCCGCGCGCAACAGGCGAAAGCGGATCTCACGCTGACCCAGCGGCAGCTGATGGCGAACGTGAGTACGTTCTACGGAGAAGCGCAGGTGGCGCGCGATCAGGTCGCGACGCTGCGCACCTCACTCGATCTGTCGACGGAAAGCCTGCGGCTCACGCTGCTGCGCTATCAGGCCGGCGAAGTGTCGGTCCTCGAAGTCGTCGACGCCCAGACGACGCTCATCCAGGCGCGGAACGCCTACGACGATGGGCTCGTGCGGTACCGCGTCGCGCTGGCGGCGCTGCAAACCTTAACGGGGACTCTCTAAAGTTATGCGCACAATCATTTCCTTCACGTGCGGGGCGGCGCTCGGCTTCACGCTCATCGCGTGCGGCAAGAAAGACAAAGAAGCGGAGGTCGTCGCGCCAGTGCGCGTCGCGCCCGCTGTCAAGGGCAGCATTCGCCTGATCGTCAACGCGGACGCCGTGCTGTTCCCGCGCGATCAAGCCAACGTCATGTCGAAGATCGGCGCGCCCGTACGTCGCGTGCTGGTCAATCGCGGCGATCGTGTGAAACAGGGACAACTGCTCGCCGAGCTCGAGAATCGGGATCTGGTCGCCGCCGCACAGGAGAGCAAGGGTCAGTGGGCGCAGGCCGAATCGAACTACCGCGCGACCACCGCCTCCGCCGTGCCCGAACAGGTGCTGAAGGCGCAAACCGATCTCGACGCCGCGCGCGACGCGCGCGACG
>JACPZV010000395.1 GCA_016195295.1 Acidobacteriota bacterium | reverse complement strand
TGAAGAACATGACGCGCAAGTTCCGCGACGAGACGCCGTACACGAACTACACGCTCGAGGACTGCATCCGCCGGGGCATGGACGTCTTCGAGTGGAAGAAGAAGTGGCATCAGCCGGGCGCGGACCGCGGCCCGATCAAGCGCGGCGCCGGCGTCGCCTTTGTCGCGTTCCGTTCCGGCGTCGGCCGCAGCAACGCCGTGATTCGGCTCAATGCGAACGGCCGGTACGCTGTCCACGTCGGCGTGACCGACGTCGGCGCGGGCGCGAAAACGACGATGGGGCTGATTGCGGCTGAAGCGCTCGACGTGCCGCTGTCGAAGGTGGAAGTCGTGTGGGGCGACACGGACCGCTGCCCGGCGTCGGTCGGCGAGTCCGGCAGCCGGACGACGATCATGACGGGCGACGCCGTGATCGCGGCCGCGCAAGATCTGAAGAAGCAGATCGCGGAGAAGGGGATGCCGAAGGGCGATGACGTGCTCATCGCGTCGGCAAGCCCGAATCCGCAGGTCCAGGGCAAAGTGCGGAACACGTTCGGCGCGCACTTCGTCGAGGTCGAGGTCGACACCGAGCTCGGCCGCGCGCGCGTGCTCAAGTACGTGTGTGTGCACGACTGCGGCGGCATCATCAACCCGCTGACGGCGACGAGCCAAATCAAGGGCGGCGCGCTGATGGGCATCGGGATGGCGCTGCACGAGGATCTGCTCTACGACCGGCGCAGCGGCATCCCGCTCAACGCGGGCTACTACGGCGCGCGGATCCTCACGCATCGCGACGCGCCGGAAATCGACGTGCTCTTCCTCGAGTCCGACGACGGCTACGGGCCGTACGGGGCGAAGAGCATGGGCGAGTCGAGCAAGGTGCCCGCCGTGGCGGCGGTCGCCAACGCCGTGTCCAACGCGACTGGGCATCGGATGAAGGACTTGCCCATTTCACGCGACAAGATCGTCGCGGCCAGTGTGGGGGTGCGGTCATGAAATCCTTCACCAACGCCAAACCGCGGGATCTCGCGCACGCGCTCACGCTCGTGCAGCAGGCGCACACCGGCGGCAGGACCGCCGTCCTCGCCGGCGGCGGCAGCGATCTGCTGGGTCAGATGAAAGAGCGGATCGTGACGCCGGACGTGCTCGTGCACCTGAAATCGATCAAGGGTCTCGATCAGGTCAAGGAAGAAAAGAGTGGCGTGACGATCGGCGGGCTCATCACGCTCGACGCGCTGAGCCACCATCCGCTGATTCGCCGTCAATACGCGGTACTGGCGGAGGCGTGCGACGATGTGGCGACGCCGCAGATTCGAAATGTCGCGACGCTGGCCGGCAACGTCTGCCAGCGGCCGTGGTGCTGGTACTACCGCAACGGCTTCAAGTGCTTCAAGGCCGGCGGGAACACGTGCTACTCGGTGGCCGGGGAGAACGAGTTCCACGCGATCTTCGGCGGCGGGCCGAGTCACATCGTGCATCCGTCGGACACCGCGCCGGCGCTCGTCGCGCTCGACGCGAAGTTCCGCATCGCCGGGCCGGCGGGCGAGCGCGTCGTGCCGGCCGCGGAGTTCTTCACGTTGCCGACACTCGATCCGGCGCGAGAGAACGTCCTCAAGGATGGCGAGGCCCTGGTCGCCGTGATGCTTCCAGCGGCGCGAGCCGGTGCGCGCAGCACGTACCACAAGATCATGGACCGCGAGGCCTGGACGCACGCCATCGTCAGCGCCGCCGTCGTGCTGCATATAGATAAGGATGTGTGCCGCGAAGCCCGGGTCGTCCTGGGAGGGGTGGCGCCGATTCCGTGGCGGTCGCCGGAGGTCGAGAAGCTGCTCGTCGGCCAGCGGCTCACGCCGGAGCTCGCCGCGAAGGCGGGAGAAGCCGCGGTGGCCGGCGCGAAGCCGCTCGCGAAGAACGGCTACAAGGTACCGCTGACGCAGGCGATGGTGAAAAGAACCCTCGAAGGGCTGGGAGCTAAGAGCTAAGGGCTGAGGGCTGAGGGCTGAGAGCTGGTGAATCGACGAGACTTTCTCCTGCTGAAAACCGAGGCCGGCAAGCGGTCCGCCGACTTATCGTGCGAGCAACTCTACATGCGCTACGTCGACGCGCAGGCGGACGGCACGACCGCGCAGCTGTTCGAGCAACTCTCGCGCGATCTGCGCGACGTCGCGTCGGTGCGCCTGACGGACACGGCGTGGCTCTCGTGCGAGGACCTGAAGCGGCGGCTCGACAGCGTGCTCGCAGCGCACCGGAGTTAAGACGGCCGTCGGACTCGTCGGCGCCGCCGTGGAGTCACCAGCACACCCTCGGCGATCGCCGCGTTGGCAAGGCGATCGTCGTAGACGACGAGCGGCACCGGCTCTGACAGCTCGTTCCGAATGTACAGGCAACTGGCGAGCTGAATCGCATCTGCGGCTCTGAGTGCGCGCCGCGCGAGAAGAGCGCGAGCGAGGGTCACGACTTCTGGAATAAGCTCGACGACCCAGAGGCGCTGGAAATCATCAGCCAGCCTCTGGAGTCCCCGGTCGCGTTCTCGATCCGAAATCGCCTTCTCGCGCGTAAGGCGCGCCAGGGCCGAGACGACTTCGACTTCTGAAAGACGACTCGTGACGGCGCGGTCCGACCGAAGGCATCGTCGAACCGTACTGCTTCCGGGTTCACGAACGTAGCGTTTGACGAGGGCACTGGCGTCGAAATAGCGAATCAGAAGCGGTCCTCACGGCCGAGGTCGATCAGGCGAGATGCGGCGCGTGGACGGGACACGCGAATGGGGTCGAAGCGTTCAAGAGGCCGGGGATCGTGTCGCGTGACGCTTCCCTTGGCGGCCAATCGAGCCAAGCGGGCGGCGGTGTCCGTCGCGTGACGCTCGACGGGGCGCAGCTCGGCGACCGGCTCACCGCGATCGGTAATCACCAGCGTCCGACCGTCGCGCACCCGACGCAGGTACGCGCCAAGGCGAGTCTTGAGTTCACGCGCGCCGACCGCGGCCGACCTGCCAGCCATGAGGTCATTGTGACCACATGAATTGATTCGGTCAAGGCGTCCAGGGAGGGCGGCGTGACATCGCGTGACGATCAAAAGGCTATGGCCGAATCCTCTGCCTTGTGTGGTCGCCGACGCCGTATAATTCAACCGCTCTCCTTGCTTGATTGGGTAAATTCTCCCCGGAGGATTCCATGAGGCGATACGTCATTCCCTGCGTCGCCGTCGTCGCGGTCCTGATGACCGGGCACGTGTCCGCGCAGAGCAAAGCCAAAGCCACCAACGTTCCTGAGATCCCGTTCGACTCCGTGCCGAATTTCCTGAAGTTCCCGTCCGGGCTCTACATGGGTGAGGGCATCGGCGTGGCGTCGAATTCGAAGGGCCATGTGTTCGTTTACACGCGCACCGGCGAGACGCGGCTGTTCGAGTTCGATCAGAACGGCAACTACGTCCGCGAGCTCGGCGTTGGGCTCTACGGCTTCGCGTTCGCGCACGCCGTGCGCGTCGATCCGCAGGACAACGTCTGGGCGGTCGACGAAGGCACGAACATGGTCATCAAGTTCAACCCGGCCGGGCGCGTCGTGATGGTGCTGGGCCGGCGGCCCGAAGCCGTCGAGGAGCTCGGGAACATGAGCGGCACTGGTTCGGCACCGAATTCGAACAAGCCGTACTCGTTCAACCGTCCGACCGACGTGGGCTGGGACAAAGACGGCAACATCTTCGTCACCGACGGCTACGGCGACAACCGCGTGGTGAAGTACGACAAGAACGGCCGCTTCCTCAAATCCGCGGGCACGGCCGGCAACGGGCCGGGACAGCTGCGCCTGCCGCACACGATGGCGATGGACGCCGCGGGCAACGTCTACATCGGCGACCGCAGCAACGCGCGCGTCCAGGTGTGGGACAACAACCTCACCTTCAAGGCCATCTACGACACTGTTGGCAGCCCGTGGGCGGTCTGTATCTCGCCGGGACCGCATCAGTACTTGTTCGTGTCGAACTCGGTGCCCGACAACGGCGACTCGCGCGCGGCCGCGCAGACCGGCGAGATCTACAAGATGGAGCTCGACGGCACGATCCTCGGCAAGTTCGGCAAAGCGGGGAAGGCGCTGAAGGAATTCAGCACCGTCCACGAAATCGATTGCCGCAACCCGAACGAGCTGTTCGTCTCGGAGATTACCGACTGGCGCGTGCAGAAGATCCTGCTCAAGCCGCAGCCGATGAAAAGCTCGGGCGGGCGATAGGAGACGATGATCATGAACCGTTCCCTGCAACTGCTCGCCGCGGCCGCCGCGCTCGCGCTCGGCGCCTCGCTCGCCGCGCAGACCGCGCCCGAGATCGCCTACGACGCGAACGCCGACCTGCTGAAGCTGCCCGACACCATCCACATGGGCGAAGCGGCCGGCGTCGCGACCAACTCG
>JACPZV010000394.1 GCA_016195295.1 Acidobacteriota bacterium | reverse complement strand
TGCACGTCGTGAAATGACCGCACGTCACCCCGTCGCGCGTCTATCCAAAAGAGCCACACCCGATAAAACCCAGTCGGGGTTTGGCGCGAGTCCGCGCGCAATGCTATTTGGACGACGCAGCCTCCTGTGTGATCATGAACGCAACGCCGGCGATCGTTATGGAACCCCGACGAGGCACGCCGGTGGTATTTGCCGCAACGGAGTATTCGACTCTGTCAGTACCCGTACCACGCTGACCAGCCGCGATCGACAACCAGTCCGCGTCGCTCTGCGCCGACCAGATCAAGCCCCGAACATTCGGCTGGACGATGATGGTGCCTCTCGAAGCCTGAGCGGGCAGCAACGCTGACGTCTGGCCCAAGCTGACCGCGCCCGCAAGGGCTGACGCGCTCCCACCTGTGTTGTTGGTCGCGTTCACGTTGACGCTGAGGCGAATCACGAGCGCGTGCGTGGCGTCCTGCATGAGCTGAGCCTGCATCGGCGCTGACACGCCAAAGTATGGCAACTCAGGATGTTGATTCCAGCGAACGATCACGTTGTCCTGAACCGCACCGCCGTCAAGGTCGCCGATCCACACGCCGGCACGACCTGAGTCGGCCACGTAGTTGCTTCGGATCGTGATATTCGTATTCCACGCACTCTGAGCGAACGCGTTCACGGTGTCCGTCGACGCAACCATCACCGCGGCGATGGCAAGTTGCGAGCCGGAGCCCGACGCCATCGGGCCGAGGCTGCCTGCCACCGTGTTGCCCTGAATGACGAGGTCGTGCGCGGGTGGTCCAGGAGTGGGCGTCATGCCTTGGTACACGACGATGCCCCCATTGCTCGTCGGGCCAATGCTGTTTCGCTGGATGCTCACGCCCTGATTACCGCTGATCCAGATGCCGCGACCGAACGGGACATACTCAACCGTGTTGTCCTCGATGCTCGACCCGGCGCCGCGCCAATCAGCGGTACCGAAGACCATCTCCATACCTGCTGAGCTCGTCGGCAAATCTCGATCGAGGGTCAGATCGACCTCGCCGTTGCTGACTGGGAACACCGCGTCTGGCGGATCCTGGGACACGATGATGCCGCCTTCCGATTCTCGCGTCGTCGCATCGACCAGGTTTACGCGAGTGCCATTGGGAAAACGGGCGTTCGCATCCCGTTTGACTCGAATCTGGCGCGACCCCGACTGCTGGATGACGCGCCCGATCGACAGAGAATCAATGGCGAACGCGTCGTCGAGCGTCCGCGTCACGTAAGAGTTGCGGACGTGGTTGTTCTGAAGGGCATGATGGAGATGGATGCCGTCCCCGTTGGACCCGATTAGCCCGGAGCTAGGTCGAGGCATCACCTTCGCATGATCCACCACGGAGTTGCTGGTGTATTCCAGATTCACGGCCCAACTGCCCGATCCAAAGACGGAGATACTGGAAAACGTGATCGCGTCCGCGACGGACGCTTTGAGAGGCGCCTGCCCCACGCGCTGCGTCACGACCACGACGTCACCCGCTCGCAGCGTGGACAGCGTGGCGCTCTGCGTCCACGGCGACGTGGCCGGCAGCAACTCCAACACGCCGCTGGCGATCGGATCTGTGACCTGCATCCGTGAGGTGCCGGGCACCATCAGGCCGTTGCGGAAGACGACGGCCCACAGCTGGGGATTCCCTAGGGGCGTCGTCGTGCCGCTGAAGGTCGAAGGGTCGACCCAGCCCGGAAGCGTTTGGTAGAGGAGCCTTCGACCATTCGCATCGACAGACGTCAGCTGAACGTGTGTGTACGGCGCATCAACGAAATCCGTCTGAAAGTTCGTGAGCGTGACCCGCTGACTGTTCGTGACCTCGATACCGGTTAGGAAGGCGCGCTTGAAATAGATGACCGATCCCGAGAGATCGACGACCAGATCTGACACCTGGAACAACGAGAGATACGCAAACGTGGTCTGAGGCGTCAGAAAGTAGTAGCTGCCCTGATCGACGGTCAGCAGCGGAATGTGATGGCTCTGCACATACCGCACGGCGGTTTGAAACACAGGCCGAGCGTCAAAGGACGGATCGTTGGGCGGCAGGTTTTGCGCGGCAATGCCGAGCCGTACCAGATCGCGAGACATGTTCAGGCTGTTGGTCGGGGTCGGCACGACGACCAGGATCTCGTTCGACGCGGCGCCCGTGCCGCACGCGTTCTTCCCGCGTATCCGCACGAAGTAGGTGCCTCCGCCGACGCCGGTGGCCGTCAGTGACGTCGCCGGGCTGCCCAGGTCGACGTTGGCGAGATTCGACGCGCCCGTTGCGGAGCCGGCTTCCACGACGTAGCTGGTTGGACTGTCCGAGGCAGCCGTCCACGACAGCACCACCGTGCCCCCACTGTTGGACACGAGGGCCAGCCCGCCTGGCGCGCCGGGCGCGGCCGTGCATGCGCCGCCGACGGCGGGAAGGGCCGGAGTCGACGTCCACTTCGGAGCGACGTCGGCGTCGGCGACGCCCGCCGACAAGCAGAAAGCGGGTACGACAGCAAGTAACGCGCGGTTCAGCGCCGCGCTATTTCGCGAGGGCATTCGGCCGGACCTGGAACTTCACAACCTTCGGCCGTGTCCCCTTGCCGCCTTCCTGATGCCAGGGCGTGTACATCGAGTAGCTCGACCAGAACCCGCGACCCTTCCAGCCGGCTTTCAGGTCGTCGATCCGTCCCGACCCCGCTCGAGCGGCGAATCCCAGCGGGTACGGCACGCGCAACGTCAACGTCGTCATCTGACCGCCTTGCGGCATCACGACGAAGAACGAGTCCGCGTTGACGTCGCCGGACAGCACGACGTCCTTCCCGAGACCGAGTGTGTTGTCCCGATCGATCTCGGTCATATACAGCATGTCCGTGCTCGCATAGTCGGCGGCCCCTTGGAACCTGGGGCCCGGCTTCGTGTACACGGTCCACCCTTCAGGGCACTGCTGACCGGTGGCGTCGGGTCCGTTCAGCACCTTGCACTTGCGCCGGTCGAAGCTCAACATCTCGTGCGCGCCGCGCCAGTTCTGCCACACGAGACCATCCGTGCCGATGGCGACGCCGCCCGAACCGGGCAGCGGCATCTTGTCAGGCGGCGGCACGTACACCTCGGCTTTGCACGACTGCGGCGGGTTGGCCCCGAGCTCGATGCGCACGAGCTTCATATCCCTGACGCCGATTCCCGAGCACCAGAGGCTCCCATCGATGGGGTTGATCGCATCCCCGTAACATCCGAACTCGATCCGGTGGTCCTTCTTGGGATCGATCGGTTGATTGGGCTCGGTCCACTCGGTGATCGTGCCGTCGCCGTTCGTGTCGAGCACGGCCGGACACCATCCCTGCGACGCGGCAGCGTCGTGGGTCCTGTCGAACGCCACGGTGTCGACCCAGCCGATAACGTTGTTCTGGCCGAAAACGATCGAGCCCTTATCGTCGAAGTGGTTATGGTCCGCAGCAAAACAGGAGTCGATCGTCGTGAACTGCTTCGTCTTCGGGTCGTACACCTCGATCTGCCTGGCGCTTGGACCCGGGATCGGGAAGTACTTGGCGAATGTGTTGATCGATCCGTCTTTGCAGAACGCGGGCTGTTGTTGTGGGGCTCGAATCCGTGCCGTGACCCAGACGCGCCCGTGGCGATCCATCGTCACGCTGCGGGGGTCGGCCGACCGTTGCCAAATCTTCTCGTCCCCCCAGAACGGAGACGCCGGCGTGTTGGTGTCGATCGGGGGCGCGCCCGACGGCACTTTGATCTGCGTCGCGAGGTTCTCGCGCGGATCGAGCACGGCAATGATGTCGGAGCTCTGGATGGATCCGTAGACCAGCCCGTTCGCGTTCATCGTGGGCGTGCGCTCGTCGGTGGCGGCCACATCAGTCCGTCGGCTGGTCGGCAAGGCCCAATCCCACAGCGAGATCACGAGGTTGCGCTCGAGGCCGGCCGGACGTGGCGGCGCCTGGGGATACGCGCCCGCCGCGATGCGATCGGTCCAATCGGCGTATGCCTTGCGCTGCGCCCCCATCCGTTTGAAGTTGGCGCTCATGCCGGGCCCATTGGGTCCCACCGTCACGCGGTGATCCCAGGCGTCAAGGCTGGACGTGTACGACCCAAGATTCTTCGAAATTTCACGGGTCGCCACGTCGCCCACTTGATGGCACGAGTAGCACGCCTTGGTTTCCAGGAGCACGTCTTTGTCGGACAGATCTCCCTTG
>JACPZV010000410.1 GCA_016195295.1 Acidobacteriota bacterium | reverse complement strand
TGCCGTTGGTCGCCGCCTGGACGCTGTTGTAGCCGACCTTGCGGGCGTAGCGGACCGCGTCCAGGAAGTGGGGCGAGATCGTCGGCTCGCCGCCCGAGAACTGCACCGACATCTGCCGCCGCGGCTTGATGGTGATCGCATTGTCCAGCACCATCTTGATGTCGTCCCATGTCAGCTCGTGGACGAATCCCACCTGGTTCGCGTCCATGAAGCACGGGTCGCACATCATGTTGCAGCGGTTGGTGAGATCGACGGTCAGCACCGAGCCGCGGCCGTGCTTGATCGTGCTGCTGCCGTGGTTGTGCAGCGTCTCGTCGTTGTGCGCGCGGATGTCGCGGCCCGGAAACACGTCTTCGAGATGCTTGAAGAACGCCGTGTCGATGGCCATCGTGTCCTCGAAGTGGCCGTGGATGGGGCAGTCCTTCACCATCAGGATTTTGCCGTCGCGCTCGAGAATGGTCGCTTTGATCTCGCCGACCTTCTCGTTCAGCAGGACGCTCACGTCCTTCTTGCCGTCGAGAATCTCCTGCCGCGCCTCGCGCACGCAGGTCGGGCACAGCGAGTCGGTCTCGCGCGGCCAGCCCAGCGGCGGTTTCGTTTTCTCGTACGACTTCAGCAGCGGCTTGTCCGACCATTGCGGCGTGAACGACGGCCGCTGGTTGATCCTGTTCAGGTTGTTGAACACAACCCAGGCGCCGTTGGCGGCAATCGAAAGCCCCTTCTCGACGTACTTGATGGGCGCGTGCATACGTTGCTTCTCCTCGCGGGCCTCAGAAAACCCGCGCGCAAGAGTGGGAAACCATCCGCAAAATTCCGTAAATGATAGACCAGGAAAGGCTTGCCTGATTACATTTTCAGCGAACGGGCGCTGGGGCGCGCTGAATGGGCCGCTGGGCGTTTCAACGGCCGGGCCGGCTCAGATCCCGAGCTTCTCTTTGAGAGCCCGAACCCGGTCGCGGGCGACGCTCAGCTCGGTCTTCGCCTGGTCGGCCGGCGTACCGCCGAAGGTGCTTTTGGCTCGGCCATGGGAGAATAGCGCGACGACCTCGGCTCCGAGCGCTCGCCCAACCACGATGACTAAACTCGTTTCGCTCAAGGTTCAGAACTACAAGGCCTTCGACGACACCGTGTTCGAGCCCGACTCGAGTGGGCTGACGGTAGTCATAGGTAACAACGGCAGTGGCAAGACATCGCTGTGGGAGGTTTTGTCCCTTCTCAGCCGATTGGCGAATGGTTGGCAGATCGGTTGGTTGACTCGACAGTTTGGAGGGCGAGGCCGCAATTTTCTCGGCTGCCTGCCGTGGCATCGAGTCGATCGCGAAATGCTGTTCGAGCTTCATCTCAAGACCGACAAGCCGACTCGCGACGGCGACATCTTTTACAAAGTCGGTTGGAGTGCAAACGCCGAAACTGGCGAGCCGCAACTTACAACCGAAGAGCTGACGTGCAACCGTGTCAAATTGCTCAGATACGATCGAACCACCGGCAGGTATGCGAGTCCGTCGCCTGTTCACTGGCATTTCCTAGAACGGAATTATCCGCTCGCGCTCTCCTCTGTGGGGCGTCAGGTGTTAGCGAACACAAAGTACGCCGCGGTCAAGGATGCCTTCGATGATGTAGCCGAATGGGGCGTGTATCGGTTTCGCGTGCTCGATCTTGGAAAGAGTTTGAGTGACCTGGATATCGGCTCAGGTCCAAGAGAATCATTGACGGTAGTTGGCGACAATCTCCCGGTTGTTCTGCACGCCTGGAAGGAGAGCCCGGAACACTTATGGCCCGGATGGGTTCAAGTCGTACTTCCAAATTGCCGTAGCCTTGCTTGATCGCTCGCCACTCGTCGCCATCGAGGAACCTGAGAGTCACTTGGAGCCGAGGTTGATGGATCTCCTGGCAGCGCAGTTCCAGGAATCAGCCAGAAATCGACAAGTGATTATCACGACGCACTCGCCGTTCCTGACGGAACTTGTTCCTTCTCAGGCCGTTCGTGTACTGCGCCGGCAGAGTTTCGATAGGATCCCGGCGGAAGTCGACCAGACCGTGGTTGACGCCTGGCTTACGGACGTCCTTCATGAGCGGAGCGTTGATAAGTGAGCGTCGGCGTGTACGTCGAGGGTCCGTCCGACAAGACCGTCGTGCTGAAGGTCTGCAGGGAGTTCGGGTTTGACTTGGCAGTGCGCGCCGGATACGGTCGCTTTCAGGGGACCCGCGTCCTGAAAGAATGGCGTAAGTCAAATTCCTAAGCGATCCTTGAGCGCGCGAACGCGGTCGCGGGCGACGCTGAGCTCGCTCTTGGGCTCGTCCTTAAGGCGCACGAGGACGCCGCCGCCCCTCGACTCGCTCGGGGCGCTCTGAGCCTGTCGAAGGGCGTCGACGTCAGGGAACAACTCCGACACGAACGCGAGGTTGACGATCGTGCCGCGGTGAATGCGGACGAAGCGCCGCGCATCGAGGTCGGCCTCGAGCTGGGCCAGCGTGTAGTCGATCACGTGCTCGCGGCCGTTGACGACCGCAAACGTCAGCTTGTCCTTGGCCGTGAAGTGGCTGACGCGCGACACGTCGAGCACCGTCGTGCGCTCGCCGACCTTCGAGGCGATGCGCTCGACGCGGCGCCGCGGCGCGAGTTCTCCGGCCAGCGCGCGGGCCAGGGCCCGCACGTCCGGAAGGGATGGGTCGCGGTTGGCGCCCACGCCGGGCCCCGTCCCCAGCAAGCGATCGATCTTGTCGAGCGTGCGATTCAGGCGATCCGGCTCGATCGGCTTCAACAGGTAATCGATCGAGTTCACCTCGAACGCGTTGATCGCGTACTGGTCGTAGGCGGTCGTGAAGACCACCAGTGGCGTCACCGCAAGCCGATCGATCAGCTCGAAGCCGGTGAGGCCGGGCATCTGGATGTCGAGGAAGAGCACGTCGACCGGCTGCCTCGTCAGAGCCGCGAGCGCTGATTCAGAATCGGTCTCGCTGCCGACGATTTCGACACGGCTGGTCGATTCCAGCATGCGGGTCAGTCGCTGGACCGCCAATCGCTCATCGTCTACGACATAGGCACGCAACATGGTCGTTAGTCGTGGGTCGTTGGTCGTTGGTCGTGGGTCGTTAGTCGTGGGTCGTGGGTCGTGGGTCGTCCGTCGTCGGGATGTGGACCACAATCGTCGTGTGTCCCGGGCGACTGTCGACCGCGAGCGACGCGCGGTCACCGTACGCGAGGCTCAGACGCGCGCGCAGCAGCGCGAGTCCGTGTCCCTCGGGCAGCGTCGCCGCGTCGAATCCCGGACCGTCGTCTTCCACTTCCAGCCGCAGGTGGCCGTTGGCGGCGGCGGCGCGTACCGCGACGGAGGCCCCGCCGCGCTGCGGCGAGACGGCGTACTTCACGCTGTTCTCGACCAGCGTCTGCACCGCGAGGCGGGGTACGCGGGCCGCGGGGGCGGCGGCGTCCACGGTGATGTCGAAGCGCAGACGCTCGCCGAATCGCACGCGCTCGATGTCCAGATAGTCGCGCACGACGCGCAGCTCTTCGTCGAGCGTTACGAGCGGTGTTTGATGATCGAGCGACGACCGCAACAGCGACGCGAGCTGTCCCGTCATCCGCTCGGCGCCGGTGGGGTCGTCGTGCACGAGCGCCGCAATCGAATTGAGCGTGTTGAAGAGGAAGTGCGGCTGTACGCGCGATTCGAGCGATGCGAGCTGTGCTTCGGTCACCAGGCGGCGCGCTTCGGCCTCGTCGCGCTCCTTCGTGC